>JAAUPH010000344.1 GCA_012035435.1 Sphingopyxis sp.
CCCGCATCCACGCGATCATCCGCCGGTCCAAGGGGCATGCGCAGTCGGTCAGTCCGCACGGCAAGATCGAGGTCAACCTGGACGCCAAGACGGTGGATTCCGGGGGCCAGCCGGTGCACCTGACCGGCAAGGAATACCAGATGCTCGAGCTTCTGAGCCTGCGCAAGGGCACGACCCTGACCAAGGAGATGTTCCTGAACCATCTCTACGGCGGCATGGACGAGCCGGAACTGAAGATCATCGACGTCTTCATCTGCAAGTTGCGCAAGAAGCTCAGCCTTGCTTGCGAAGGCGAGAATTACATCGAGACTGTCTGGGGCCGTGGCTATGTGCTGCGCGATCTCGACGAAAATGGCGAGGTGGTTCGCGAAGTCGCCTGACCTGCCGGGCTTATTACCAACCAAAAAGGCCGCTCTGCACAATGCAGAGCGGCCCTTTGGTTGGTAATGAGGGACACCCTCTATCAGTTTTGCGTCCAGCCGCTGCTGCCCAGAACCTCGTCCCGGTGACTGCGCTTGAACCCGGAGCGCGCCGACGATGCGATATGCTTGAACGGTTGAAAGGCCGACGGCAGCGTCACGCGGCACAATCGCGGTGGGATCGGCAGCACGCATTTGCAGGTCCGCAATATCGATCCGCTCATCGAGCGACAGGCCAAAGCTGGACTTGCGAACCCAACGGACAATTGCCTCGACATCGCGCCCATCGGGCAAATGGACGACAACCTGTTCGCACGGCAACAGGTCGATATCGCCGCGCCCGCCAATTCCATGCGGAGACAGGTTGCGCACGACAATCTTGCTCCGGCGACGTTGCGCACCGCTAATCTCTACAGAGATAAGCTTTGCCGTGCGCGTTTCCCGCGCCGAATCTTGGCCCGGGGTCGGGGCAATGGTCCAATTCTTGCTCATGGTCATGCACTGCGGCACAGCCAGTTAAGAAACCGTGGAAGGCATCGCTGCGGTCCGGTTTTTGCCTGGGTGAGCTGTCCCGGACGGGCACACAGCCAAATCGCCGCTCAAGCGCGAACGAACCGTGCCGTTACTGGCTGACATGCGGCCCCCGCGCCGCTCTGCCAACGGACACCTTGCCATGCGCTCGCCAATCTCCGCCATCGCCCATGACCGCATCGTTCGGCTGCAAAGGCGAATTGCGAACGGCAGCTATGCTGTCGATCATTGGTTGCTGGCGGAGACTTTGGCCGCGCAAGAGGATGACCACTTTGCCCCGCCTGCCACGCTGGTGCGTGCTGCTGCCGTCGCCATGCTGCAAACCGCGCTTGTCGCGCTCGACCATCGGTCCGCGATGCTGTTGCAGCTGCATTTCGTCGAGCAATTGCAGGCAATCGAAACTGCGCTGATCATGGGCATCGGAGAGCATGATGCAAGCCATCGTCGGCGGCACCTGCTCCGCCGCCTCCATGCCATAATCGCCGCCGAATGATCGTCAGCTGCGCGGTTTCCACGTCATCACTCGCCAGCCATATACCGCAAGGATCAGTGCACCGCTGGCCACTGCAACCGGCCCGGTATAGGCTTCAAGCTCGTCGAAATTGGCGCCTAGGTAATAGCCTGCACCAATGAGCAGGATGTTCCAGATCGTTGTCCCAGCGACCGTGTAGATCAAGAATTTGACATGGCCCATATGGGCGAGGCCGGCCGGCAATGAAATCATCGTGCGGAACAGCGGTGAAAATCGCACCGCGAACACCACCCAATGGCCATGCCGCCGGAAAAAGGCGTTCATTGCCTCGACATCCTGCCATTCGAGGGTCAGCCACCGGCCCCAACGGTCAATGAACGGTTTGAGACGCTGATAACCCCAATGCCGCCCGAGCATATACCATGTGTAATTGCCCGCCGTCGAACCTATGGTCCCGGCGATCAGCAGAGGCCAAAATTCCATCCGGCCATTGGCGACATTGATACCGCCCATGCCCATGATCAATTCTGACGGGATCGGCGGAAAAATATTCTCCAGCGCCATCAACAAGACAATGCCGAGATAGCCGCCCGCGGCGATGGTTTCGAGGATCCATTCAGTCATGGGAAGGTAAACTGCCGATCAGGAGGAAAGTGCCGACAAGGGCCGGTATCGCTAACGCCGCGCCGCCAGCCGCGCGTCGATGGCGTCCCAGATTTGGCCGCCGTATCCGTGCCGTTGAACCTGTCGATGGCGACAATACCGGTTGGCGATGTCACATTGATTTCGGTCAGCCATTCGCCGCCGATGACATCAATGCCAACGAACAACAGGCCGCGTGCCTTAAGTGCGGGGCCGAGGGCGGCGCAAATTTCTAATTCGCGCGGGGTCAGGTCCGTCGCTTCCGCCGTGCCACCAACCGCGAGGTTGGAACGGATTTCGCCCGCCCCTGGCAACCGGTTGATCGCCCCCGTCACCTCGCCATCAACCAGGACGATGCGCTTGTCGCCCTGTGCCACCGAAGGAAGGAAGGCCTGCACCATATGCGGCTCGACCCATGCGGTGTTGAACATCTCCATCAGTGCCGACAGGTTGGCACCGTCGCTGTCGACCTTGAAAATCGCCTTGCCGCCGTTGCCATGCAGAGGCTTGATGACGATCGCACCATGTTTGGCGAGGAAGGCGCGCGTCGCTGTGAGTGACCGCGTGATCATCGTCGGCGGCATGAACCGCGCATAATCGAGTACGAACAGTTTCTCGGGCGCGTTGCGCACACTTGCGGGGTCATTGACCACCAAAGTCTCGTCCGCGATCCGCTCAAGCAAATGGGTCGCGGTGATATAGGACAGGTCGAACGGCGGGTCCTGCCGCATCCATACGACATCAACGTCCCGGCCGAGATCGAGCTGCACCGGCTCCCCGGCGGTGAAATGTTTGCCATGCTCGCGCTGAACCTTGACCGCAGTGGCATCGGCATAGAGACGGCCATCCTCCACGTGAGGTCGGGCGCGGTAAAGTGGAACAGTCTGTGGCCGCGCGCCTGCGCCGACAGCATCAGCGCAAAACTCGAATCGCCGGTGATGTTGAGCCCCGCCATCGGTCCATCTGGAAAGCCACATTGAGGGTCATTCGCGCATTGCCTATTTCATCGCCATCCACACGTTCGCCAATGGTGCGGCCAGCGTCCGGGCGCAAGCAGCATCAACGTCGATGCGGACATCATCGCCAGGACGGGCATAGCGGTGACAGAGCTGTTCCGCCGCGACCGCAACCCGGCGCAGGCGATATTCGTCGATAGCCGTATCGAGATCAGCGGCATGCTTGCGCCATTTGACCTCAACGAAAGCAATGGTTCGCCCGCGCTGCGCGATAAGGCTCAACCTCTCCGCCGCGCACCTTCACGCGCGAGGACGTCGTGGAGATCACTTGTCACGGCGGCATTCTCGCGACCAAGACGGTGCTCGATACCGTGCTGGAGTGTGGCGCGCGCTTGGCTTTGCCATTGGATCTGGCTGTGCCGATTCATGCCGCTGATGCCTTGCCATCTTTGCTTTACCTAGACACCAATTACAACTCTAGTTTTGCTTTGATGCATGAAGATCATCAAGATGATGCATTGGCGCTTGAGTTGGGCT
>JAAUPH010000345.1 GCA_012035435.1 Sphingopyxis sp.
CTATGTCCGTTTTCATCCTTGAGATCGGGGCTAACGCCACCGAACGTCCCGTCATAGACAGTTTTTGGAACAATTTCGGGAGCATAGAATGCTGGATCGGTATCAAAATCTGCATCACCGGGCCGGCCGTTTTCAACTTGACCAATTCTGATTCCAGCCCCGGTCAAGCCTAAACCTAAGGCGTTGCTTCCATTTGTGCCTAGATAAGTGTGTGAGCCGCAAGTCACACGCGCGATTGTCACTAGTGCTTTGTCACAGCCTGATTTTCGGGTAGAGAGACTTGAGTTTGCCGCGGGCGTCTTTGACTTTCATCTGCCAGTCGACGCCGCGCTGCGTTGTGTTGATGTCGTTTGACCAGGCCGCGATTTCCGACTGCAACGTCGCCAACGCGCCGAACCGTTGTCCCGAGACGCACTGCCTGGTCAGCGAACTCAGCTCATTCTCGGCGATGTTCAGCCAACTGCCGTGCTTCGGCGTGTGGCAGAAGCGAAGGCGTCGGACGATGGCCCGAGCACGCGCTGGCCGAAACGCCTCGTAGAACGCGCCGATCGTGTGGGTGTTCAGGTTGTCGCACACCAAGGTCACCACGGGACACTTCCGATAGCGTCCTTCCAACAGGCGGGCCACTTCCACGGCCCAGTCCCGCTTCGTTTTCGTGGCCCGCGCCGTCGCCTCGCGCCAACCGGCCAGCGGTTCGGTGAACATGAAGATGCTCGCCGTGCCGGCCCGCTCGTATTCATAGTCGATCCGCTTCGCGTGCCGCTTGGTGGCGGGAATCGGTTTCCGCGTTTCCTGGATCAACTGCACCGGCTGCTCGTCCATGCAGAGCACCGGACAGCCCGGATCATACGGCTTTTCGTAGGTGTCGAGCACCGCCTCCATCGCGGCTACGAACTCCGCGTCGGCGTCCGGCGGAATGACCCAATACTGGAGCTTGCGATTGGTCATCCCGTTTTTTTCAGCGTGCGGCGCACGGTTTCGTAGCTGACCGACTCGGCGATCTCCAGCGCCACGACCTTGCGAGCCAGCAGGCGGAGCGTCCAGTTGGCGTAGCCTTTGGGCGGCGGGCCGAGTCGCAGTGCGATCACTTGAGCTTCCTGCTGACCGTCCAGGATTTTTCCGTAGCCGGCTTTTCACGCTGTTTGCCGTGCAGCGTTTGCTCAAATCCCTCGCTCACGAACCGCTCGCGCAGCTTCTCGACCGTGCGGGTGCGGCTGTCGAACGCCTCGGCGATCCGTTCATCGGTCCAGGCCGGGCCTGCGACGTCGGCCTTCAACAGCATCTGCGCCCGCCGGACCTGCTGGCTCGAACCGCTGAGCTTCTGGACGACCTCCCGCAATGTTCGGCGTTCCTTCGCCGTCAGCCGCACAATATACTTCTTATTCATGGGACACCTCCGTGTTGCCGGAAGTCTCCCAAAATCAACCGCTTTCCACCAACCCGAACTTCTGGCTGTGATGAAGCACTAGTGCGTTTTACAATTTGCCATGCGGCTGTGCCGTTTGATGTTCGCAATGTCGTTGCCGCACACCGTCAACGCTCCTGCGATCGGCAACGCACTTTTCGCACATGAACCTGGAAAGTGTACTAGGCCGACTACCGCCAGCGCTTGGCACTTGGCGATTGCGACATCGTGATCGGCAAATTGGCCGCAGCCGCCCGACGATTTGCACATGGGCAAGCTCTTCTCGGATGAAGTGGTCTGCCTCGTCAGTCAAGACCATCCAGCGGTGCGCCGCAAATGGACGCTGCAAAAGCTGGCTGGAGAGCGGCATTGGCGGCGTGCGTCCCTTCACCGTCGCCGAGGCGGAGAAGGCCATCAAAGCTCTGCCGCATCCGGTGCAGCAGCACAAGCAAATGCAATTGGCGCTGCGGAAGGTCAATCCGTCCAGTTCCGTCGTGCTGCGGACGGATGGCCTCTCGGTGGCTACCCAGAGCGCAAGCTGTTTGATACGCAGGATATTGTGCTCGTCGCGGGCGAATGCGCGGCGCTCATCGGCGGCAACGGCATCGGCAAGACGACGTTCCTCCGCACGCTGCGTCAGGAGATCGCGCCGCTGGAAGGCACGCTCAAGTATGGGCAGCACGTCCAGATCGGCTACTTCGCCCAGGCGCATCAGAATCTCATCGCGGACAATTCGGTGCTGGACGAACTCATGCGCCACAAGCCGCGCCCCATGAGCGAGGCACGGGCGCTGCTGGCCCGCTATCTGTTCCGCAATGATGACGTGCATAAGCCCATCAAAGCCCTGAGCGGCGGTGAGCGGGCAAAGCTGGCGCTGGCGATCCTCGCCTCCGAGGGCGCGAATCTGCTGGTGCTGGACGAGCCAACGAATCATCTCGATATTCCGTCGCAGGAGGCGCTGCAAGATGTGCTCGAAACGTTTGAAGGCACGATCCTGATGGTGACGCATGATCGTTATCTGGTGGATCGTCTGGCGACGCAGGTCTGGACGGTGGAGGCGGGGCTGCTGAACGTGTTCCAGGGCACGTACCGCGAGTTCCTGGCGGCAGATCGTCAGATGGCGTAGTCCTGCGCCACAAACATCCATTGGCATATTGATGCGGTTTGTAGGGACGCCATTTTTGGCGTCCGCAGGTTCGGGCGCAGCGTGCTGCGCCCCTACGATGCCTGATTGTAGAGTTAAGGGGCAGGTATCCCTCGCATCGGTCTATTTCATTTGTCTATAGGGCGTTAAATGCCCCTGGTACCAAAGATGCTGCTCAATCATTATCAGGCTGTATAGTTGTTAATCAATTTATTTTATGAGACCAAGGGTCTATTTTCTTCATTCATATCATTCGATATAATCCTGTCGAATTCATCTCTTGCAAGGGTTAGATCATGTCGCTCACGTGGCGCTGGCTTGTTCCACAGTCTGTTTTGTATTTCTATCTCTCGGAGGACATTTCGCTGGCCGATATTGAGCATCTGAATGCGATCAATCTCCAGGAAATTACGGCAGACTGCACGGGGGGCATCTATGTCTTCATGCATGTTGCGGATGAACGCAGTTATAACCGCGACATGTTTAATATCAAATCCGTCCAAATGAAGATGCAGTTGCCACCCAATCTGCGGGCGCTGTTTGTGATTGATCCGTATCCGGATCCGGCAGCATCGTTCGTCGGTTATACAACACTGAAAACTGTCGGGCGTCGCTTATTACACTTGCCGCACGCTGGATGAGGCGATGGGGTTGGTGAAGAAACTGCGCCCAGAGACAGACTTCGCCCTCCAGGACGAGTAACCTGCCCTGCCATCCTGTCCAACACAACTTTATTACATGTGTCACAAACGTGGGGCGATGTGCTGGATCGCCCCTTTTCCGCGCCAACACCTCATGACCCGCAGCGAACGAACATAAAGACACATTTAGGGCAACAGAGCAATCTGCACAAATTCGCTGCCAATTGCTTGACAGATCATATGATTCCATGATAAAGTTTTTGAAACAGCGACTGCCACGCAGAAGGTGATCGTAAGAGTTTTTAAAAACGGGTATTCAAGAAAACGAAATTCAAGCGGCCAAAGCATTGTTGGTTGGCC
>JAAUPH010000346.1 GCA_012035435.1 Sphingopyxis sp.
GTGCCGGCCTGGGTGCTGCGCTCCGCCCCGGTTGCGTCAGCACCCCTAATGCCCCGCCCCGATGCTCGGTTCGCTTGCCGATACCGCAGCCAAGCGCGCGGGCGGCGGACTTTGATGCGCTTTGAGGCAATCGGTGAAGCCGGTTGCGTCGCGGGCGATAAACCTTATGCAGCGGGCATGAGCGATGGACATTATCCCGCAACCCGCCTGCGCCGCACCCGCCGCACCGGATGGAGCCGCGCGCTGGTTGCCGAAAATCGGCTGACCGCGGCCGATCTCATCTGGCCCCTGTTCGTAACCGACGGCGACGGCGTGGAAGACCCCATCGCCACGCTCCCTGGTGTATCGCGCTGGTCGGTCGACGGAATCGTGGCGCGTGCTGGCGAGGCGATTGCGCTGGGCATTCCCTGCGTCGCGCTTTTCCCGAACACGCCCGCCGACAAACGCAGCGCTGACGGGTCCGAAGCGCTCAATCCCGACAATCTGATGTGCCGCGCAATCCGCGCGATCAAGGCCGCGCATGGCGACGCGATCGGCGTCCTGACCGACGTCGCGCTCGACCCCTATACCAGCCATGGGCAGGACGGGTTGATCGATGCCGATGGCGCGGTGGTCAATGACGCGACCGTCATGATGCTGGTGGGGCAGGCGCTTAATCAGGCGGGCGCCGGGGCCGACATCATCGCACCCAGCGACATGATGGACGGACGTATCGGTGCTATTCGCAGCGCGCTGGAGGACGCCGGTTTCGCCGACGTCCAGATCATGAGCTACGCCGCCAAATATGCCAGCGCCTTTTATGGCCCCTTCCGCGACGCGGTTGGCTCGCGCGGACTGCTCAAGGGTGATAAGCGCGGCTATCAGATGGACCCGGCAAATTCGGACGAAGCGCTGCGCGAGGTTGCGCTCGACATTGCCGAGGGTGCGGACAGCGTGATGGTCAAACCCGGCCTGCCCTATCTCGACATTGTGCGCCGCGTCGCCGACGGCTTCAACGTCCCCGTCTTTGTGTATCAAGTGTCGGGCGAATATGCGATGATCGAGGCGGCGGCAGCGACCGGCGCGGGCGACCGCGATGCGCTGATCCTTGAAACCCTGCTGGCGTTCAAACGCGCAGGCGCGTCCGGCATCCTCACCTATCACGCCCGCGATGCGGCGCTGTTGCTGAGCCGGTAGTGCCTACATTGATTTTGCGCGACGATCGCAAAGGTGCGAAGCAACGCGAAGCGCGTTGCGATGGATTTTGAGAAACGGTCGGCCACCGCTGTCGCCCCGCTAGGCCGTTGCTAAGATTTGGCTGCTACTGCATGAACATCATGGAATATAAGCGGGGACCACGAACAGCATGACAGCCAGTAATTCAGCCGCAGCGCGCAGCAACCGCTCGCTCTTCACGCTCACCATATTTGTCGGAAGTTTCCTGCTGTTCATGGTTCAGCCAATGGTGGCGCGGATGGCGTTGCCGCAGCTGGGCGGCGCGCCCGCGGTGTGGAACAGCGCAATGCTGGTATATCAGGCGCTCCTGCTGGGCGGCTATGCCTATGCGCATTGGCTGGGGCGCTTTGCAGTGCGGCGGCAGGCGACGGTGCATCTGGTGCTGCTTGGCATCGCGGCGCTGTGGCTGCCGGTGGGGCTTGCCAATATGCCGCCCCCGGCGTCGGGGCAGGAGGCGTTGTGGGTGCCGCTGTTCCTTGCCGCGTCGATCGGCCGGTCTTTTTGCCGTTGTCGGGCAGATCATAAGGATTGGCACTGCCCAGGTCAATGCCATGGGCCTTGGCCAATTGCTCCAGATGTGCTTGCAGATCCTTGATGGGTTTGGGAAGTTCCACGCTGCCGCGCACGGTTTTTTGTTCGGCACCGCGATGGGCTATGAGTATGGAGCCGGCAGCGTCCATGACCTGGGCCTTGAACGTCTCGGGGTACTGCCAAAGGTTGGTGGCTGTCAGTTTTTTCTTCAAGGTTTCCAATTCCTCGGCAGTCAGTTGGAACGTCGTGGCTTTGTCCGATTTGACAAAACGCTCGGGGTTGTATTGCACCGCTCCATTATCCAGAAACGTGAGTTTGAAGATCGGGCAGTAGCCGCGGCAGGAGGTGGTTTCGAGCGAGACCAGGGTTTGACCAGTGGCCTCATTGGCCTTTGTGTCACCTTTTTTTATTACTTTTGCAAGCAAAAAAGGCCAAAATCGTACAAAATAAAATTGTTGGTTTCATGGAGGCAAAGATATGGTTTTGGGACAAGTTGGCGCATCTTTGCGGCCTAAAACAAAATAACGATAAAGAATGGTAGCCATCATCATGGGTCTGATTCAGACCTGCCGTCATGCAGAAAGCAGCGGACGTACTTACATTGCTGCAAGTGCCTTTTGAAATGAGCATTGTATCTGCCCACCGCACGCCTACGCGTATGTTCGAGTTTGCGCAGGGCGCGCACGAGCGGGGCATATCGGTCATTATTGCAGGAGCGGGTGGCGCGGCGCATTTGCCGGGTATGGTCGCTTCGCTCTCGCCACTGCCTGTAGTGGGCGTGCCGGTCAAGTCCAGCAATTCCATCGATGTTGGGACAGTATCCTGAGTATCCTTCAGATGCCCGAAGGCGTGCCAGTAGCCACGGTAGCCCTCAACGCCGCTCGAAATGCGGGTATTTTGGCCGCCCAAATCTGCTCGGTGGCCGACCCTGCACTGCGCACGCGCATCATTCAGTATAAAAAAGATATGGAAGCCGCGGTGTTGGCCAAAAAAATAGGTTAAGAATTTTGCCACACACACATAGGACGGCGAAGTGGGCGTACCACTTCGCCGTTCTTTTTTTGCCGAGCGTAATGTCGATTTTTTTGATATACGAGACACGATACACGACGTACGAAATACGATATTTTCCAACTCGTCACTAGTCACTCATCACTAGTCACTAGTCATTAATCACTAAAAAAAAATGCCTGTAGAAATCAAGGAATTGCACATCAAGGTAACGGTGAATGCTCCATCGGAGAACAGCGCGACCAACACCGGCACCCCGCCAGCACAGCAGGGTGGGGCAGGGGGCGGCGCAGCATCCGACAAGGAGGCCATTGTGGCAGAGTGCATCGAGCAGGTGCTCCAAATTCTTCAAGATAAACGCGAACGATAGATCATGCTGACACCTGAAAAAATGACCAAAATGCGTCATTCTGGGCTTCGAGGATGCTGCCAAGCCGAAACGGGCACTGCCCTGAACGCTAAGGACAAAATGGCTGCCCTCATCAATCCGGAGAGCTATGCGCATGACTACAAACTCAAGTTTGCCAATACCGCACAGGGCCAGGGCACCAGCGGTCAGCAGATGAAGTTCGAGATGGTCACTCCGCAGGAAATGACCTTTGAATTCTTGTTCGACAACACTGGCATCATCGATGGAAGGCCCAGGCTCGACATCAGCGATGACCTCGAAAAGTTCAAGGATCTCATGATCGGTTTCCACGGTGAAACCCACCAGCCGTACTACATCAAACTCGCTTGGGGTACCAATGCTGTGTTCATCGGGCGGGCGCACGAGTTCAGTATCAACTACAA
>JAAUPH010000347.1 GCA_012035435.1 Sphingopyxis sp.
TTGTCGACAAATTACACTTGGCGGATGGCTGGTATAGCCCTAGACCTCTGTCGCCGCCATGCAGAACTTTGCGGCGTCGCGGGGATGCGGGGAGAAGAGGATGCGTCATCGATCAGCTTGCGTCGCCGCCGCTGTGCTGGCTGTTCTCGCCGGATCGCCGGTGATGGCGGAGCGGTTGGTGACCCAGCACCCGGCGCCGCCCCCCGGCGTCTATTCAAACGAAGAACAGGTTTATTTTGCAAAAGAGGCGGGACAGACCGCCCCGCCGCTGGTCATGCTGCGGATCGACGGGCCGCATCAGGTGACGCCGGTGGACGCCTTTGGGGCACCGACCGTTGCCGACATATATTCCGACACCATCGTCTATGACGGCCAGAACATCGTGGCCGCGTTGAAGGACAAGACGGTGCTCGATCTGCGCCGCGCGCGTCCCGCGACCTGCTGGGTCGCGATCCGCAAGGACAAGCCCAAGGCCGATGGTTCGCCCGACTGGTTTTTTGCCAGCGGGGTGAAATTGCACGATCAGGGCGGACGCGCGCTGGCGGGCGAAGGCGCGGCAGACACCCAGCCGGTCGTCATCCGCATGCGCAACGTCGTATGGCCGCCAAAGGCCGACGGAACCCCCAGCACCAACAAACCCAGCATCGTCCTTTATATTCACAAGCCGGAAGAGCGCGACCGGTCGGAGGCCTATGCCTGGGCCGATCCCGGCGCGGCGCGGGTCGGTATCAACCTGCGCTGGATGCAGGCGAGTTGCGCTATCGACGGCATGGAACAACCATCGGCGGTCACCGCCACCAGTTTTCGAGGATAGGGAGATCGACGCATGAAACGCTTATTGCTGACCGCCACGGCCATCGCACTGGCAACATCATTTTCCTTTGGTGCGCAGGCCAGGGACAAGCCCCGGATGCTCGATCCGAACAAGGCCGAGGACGCGCTTGAGATTGCCAAGCGTGTCCAGTGCGGCGAGGCGGACGGGAAGCCTGCCGTCTATCACTGGGCGGGCAATGTCTATTCGCGCGTTCAGGGTGAGCCCGACCGCCTGCTGTTCAAGGGTGAGGGGATGAACGTCCGCACCTGCGTCACCGTAAACGATCCCGTGCGCGGCAAGGGGTGGCGGCTGGTGAGTCGCGAGATCATGCTGTATCTGGATGCCAAAACCGGCGAAGTGCTGCGCAAATGGACCAACCCGTGGTCGGGCGAGACGGTCGATGTGATGCATATCGCCAATGACCCGGTGAACCAGCGCCCGCAGTTTTCGGTCTCCGCCGACGGCAAGCCCTATAGCTTCACCGGCCGCCGTGAGGGGCGGTGGATTTTTCAGCCGTTCGAAGTGCCGCTGTTTTACACCAATCCGCTTGCAGGCGACTATCAGGATTATGTCGGCAACAAATATCATGCGATGGAGATTTTCGACTTCGCCTATGACGCCGAGGAGATGCTCAACACCAAAAATCCGACGGCCTATCCGATGGTCGCATGGGTGCGGATTTCGGACTGGATGCCGTGGATGAAGATGCGCGGGCGGCAAGGCCAGATGGTGTTCAACGCGATGGGCAACAAGCTGAAAAGCTATGACGAGTTGCCCACCGTGCTCAAGGATGAGATTGCAGCCAACTACGCCGCCTACACCACGCCGCCGCCGGGAGATGATCCGCGGCCCAATGAAACGACCTGGACCGTGTTCAAGAAAATGGTCGATGAGCAGCGCGCGAAATCGGGCGAGAAGCCCAAGTCAGGGCATTGACGTGACACCGACGCGGCGCGGCTTTCTGGCCGGGGGTAGCAGCGCTGCGATCCTGGCCGGAGCCGCGCCGCGATCCGCTTGGGGACGGACCAGCCATGATGTGATCGTCATTGGTGCGGGGTTGGCGGGGTTGCATGCTGCGCGGCTGCTCGAGGATGCCGGGCTGAAAGTGCAGGTAATCGAAGCGGAGGCGCGCGTTGGCGGGCGGCTCCACACGCTCTATGACTTGCCGGGTGCGCCCGATGCGGGGGGCATTCAGGTCGGGCGTGGCTACAGCATATTGCGCGGCATCGCGGGTGAGCTGGGCGTGGCCTTGAACGAAGGGCCGGGCGCGGGGGCTGGGGCGATTGAGGCGCGCTCCGCGCTGTTTCATATCCGTGGAGAGACGGTGCGCGCGGCGGATTGGGCGGTAACACGCGCCAATCGACTGAGCGGGGCGGAACGCGCGATAGTGCCGCTGGCCCTGGCCCTGCATCATGCCGGGGCGCTGCCGCGTTTGGCCACGCCCGATGCATGGCTGGATGCCCCAGCCTCCGCCGATGTCAGCTATGCCGCTGCGCTCCGCGCGCACGGCGCGAGCGAGGAAGCGTTGCGGCTGATCGAGGCGAATTTGAACGGCAATACGCTGCTAGGCATGTCAGCGCTATCGGTCGCCCGCACCCTCGCCATATACCGGGCGGGGCCGGGGCCGACAGCGACCATTGGCGGCGGATCGCAGGCACTGCCCACGGCCATGGCGCGGGCGCTGAAATCCCCCATCCGATTGCGGCAGCGGGTGAAGGCGATTGAGGAGGAGGTTGGCGGCGTCCGCATCTTCACCGGTCACGACAGCCTGTCGGCGCGGCAGGTGATTTGCACCATCCCCTTTGCGGCAATGCGCCACTTGCCGGTCATGGGCCCTCTGGCGCCAAGCATCGCGGCGCTGATCCCCAGCCTGGCCTATACCCGCGCCAGCTTTGCTTACCTGTCGGCAACAAGCGCGTTTTGGAGAGAGGATGGCGGGCCGGAAACCTTGTGGACCGATGATCCGCTGATTGGACGGGTGTTTGTGCTGGGCGATGCGCCGCCGATGCTGAAGCTGTGGACCGTGGGCGCGGGCGCGGATCTGCTCGTGCAGCCAGGTCGGATCGAGGGCGAGGAGCGGCGCCAGCGACGACGGCATCAGCACGTAGCTCGCCAGCGCGTTGATGAAGCCCTTGTAGTGGAACACCTTGTCGAAGCCTGCGTACAGGAAAACCAGGGCCACGAAAGTAGATGGGGATCTTGGACGTCAAGGTTTTCATGCCTCGTTCCTCTCGGCTCGCAATCGGCTCGGTAATCTCTCGCATCGACGAGGAAAGGTTAACGGAGACGGCGCGCGGCGCAATGACTTCGATTCTTGGGCTCTTCACTTCACCGGCGTTCTTGACGACGTTTCTTGATCGGCTGCAAAAAGAAGCGGGCGGCGCCGGCGGCCGTAGAACCGGCGACCGGCACCGCCCGCGAATCGCCGGGTTCCTCAGCCGGCGATGTCGCGTCGACCACGACCGGGGGTTGCGACTGATAGCAGGTGAGCCCGTCTGCGGACACGTAGCACTGGTACGCGCCCTGGTTGCAGATCGGGGCTGAGAATGCATAACCGGCGGTGCAGCTCGTCTGCGAAGGGCGAGGTCGATATCTGCTGCACGATCGGCCGCGCGCGTCATCCTCGCCGATGAAAGTTCGGAGCTGGGCGGCTCGCTGCTGTTGCTGGTGGGCGGCACGTTGCTGCTGCTGTGGTTCGAGTGGAACAACCCGAAAACCTTCGGCCCCA
>JAAUPH010000348.1 GCA_012035435.1 Sphingopyxis sp.
TGGGATATTTTTGAAGACACTGATCCAGAAAGGGCGTTCTGGCCAGCTTGATTGCGTTGCCTACGGTTCCGTCGGAATGGCCGAAACCATCCAGAATGATCAGCGCCAGGGGGCGACTGCGGAGGATCAGATTTGCCATAACCGCATCATAGCCAAAAGCTGCGAGAGGCAAAAGCCCTCTCAAAATTGTTTTCCTGAACTTCTTGGCAGAATGTTGCGGGTGGTGGGAGCGTGTGCTAATTTACGTCCGCTTTCAAAACACCTTTTTGAAAATTCGCGGGAGTAATTCAGTGGTAGAATGCCAGCTTCCCAAGCTGGACGTCGCCGGTTCGAATCCGGTCACCCGCTTTGATGTCGCGTGATGGGCATTCGTCACGCTGGGGCAGCCCTTGCCGACACCGGACCGATCGGCGGCGATCTCTCACATGAATTCATCATCCTGGCCGAGACCGGCGGCGCCGAGGAGATCACCCTGACGGTGAGTCAGATTGCGGCGCAGCGCTTGGCGCGGCAGCACATCCTGCCAGAGCAAGGGCGAAGGGAGCAAGGGCGGCAACGGCCGCGGAGCGCGAGATAAGCATCATCGCCATGGTGGCCGCCTCCCCCAATCGGGTCAAGCCACGATGGCCGCAGTTCGTCGAAGAATATTTAAGCTTTTCACATCATTGTCGCGCCCGAATCGACCAACGGAGTTTGATCATGCGCTTGTTCCTTGCTGCCCTACTGACCCTGCTGCTTGGAGCCTGCGGTTCTGTCAAAGAGCTGGCCAAGACCGAGATTACCGTCAATGCACCGCGCGCCGAAGTGTTCGACGCCGCCTTTGACGTTGAGGGTCTCAAGCGCTCTGTCCCCTTGGTCAGCAACACCGGCACGCGGCAATTGTTCGAATTGGTGCTGGACGATCAATCGCCGCAGTGGAATTCGATCAAGCCCGCTGCCGTGCCCTTTGCCAAAAAACTTAAGATCGTGATCGAACTGGAGAACCGCCGTGATGCGGAAATTCGCTGGTCCATCAACGACGGCGAGGTCAAGACCGGCGTGACCTGGCAGTTTGAGGATATGACCGAGGGCGCAACCAAAGTGTCGTTCGACCTGTTGCCGTTGGAAGGTGAGCGCAGCGAAGGCTTGACCCTGAACCAGCTCGAACTGCGCGCCATGGCCCGCCAATCGCTCGACAAGATTGAAGCCATGGCAGAGAAACGCGGCGGCAGGGTTACCAACGGATAGAGCCACTTAGCATCGGCGCCGACTGTGGTAGCGTTGGCCATGCCGACGGGGCGCGCGGCAGGGCGCTTGATCACAGATGACAACTGCATTCCGCTGGATAGCGCCGCTGTTGGCCGCGACCATGTTGGCCACGCCTGCGTGCGGGAATGAAGAACCACTTTACGCGCCCCCAGCCGATTGGAAATTGTCCGCGACGGCGCGTGGGGTCTCAAACCGTGAAACCCTGATCGGTTGCAAAAACGAACCGATGGCGCTTGCAACTCCCGGCGGCATCCACCAGTTTAGGGCGTAAGTGGATTCGACCCGTCGGAGAGGAACAAGGCGATGAGCGATTTTGAAACGCATCTGAAGCAAAACTATATCAATGGCGCATGGGTCGACAGCGTCGGCGGCACCCCGCATCAGGTGATCAATCCCGCCACCGAAGAAGCCTGCACCACCATCACCATGGGCACTGCGGCCGATGTCGATGCAGCGGTCGCGGCAGCCAAAGAAGCCTTCAAATCCTTTAGCCAGACAACCCGCGAGGAACGGCTCGCGCTGCTCGAACGCATTGTCGAGGAATATAAAAAGCGCGGCCCTGACCTCGCCAAATCCATGGCCACCGAAATGGGCGCGCCGGTCATTTTTGCGCAAATGGCGCAGGTCGGCGCGGGCATTGGCGGCTTTATGGGCACCATCTCGGCGCTGCGCGAGTTCAGCTTTACCGAGAAATATCCCAATGGCATCGTCGCCTATGAACCCATTGGCGTCGTCGGCATGATCACGCCGTGGAATTGGCCGCTGAACCAGATCGCGCTGAAGGTCGCCCCCGCACTCGCCGCGGGCAACACGATGATCCTGAAACCTTCCGAAGAATGCCCCGGGAACCGCGACGATCTTTGCCGAAATCCTTGATGCCGCAGGCGTGCCGCCGGGCGTGTTCAACCTGATCCAGGGTGATGGTCCGACCGTCGGCAATGCCATTTCCTCGCACCCCGGCATCGACATGGTCAGCTTCACCGGATCGACCCGGGCGGGCATTTTGGTGGCAAAGGCGGCCGCCGACACCGTCAAGCGCGTCCATCAGGAACTGGGCGGCAAATCGCCGAACATCGTCCTGCCGGATGCTGATTTCATGACCGTGCTGCCCCCGACTGTGTCGGGCGTGCTCGTCAACACCGGCCAAAGCTGCATCGCGCCGACCCGCATCCTGGTCCACAAGGACCGGAAGGACGAAGCCGTTGCGGTCATCAAGGGCATGTTCGACGGTACCGAGGTGGGTGATCCCATGGCAGAGGGCATGCACATCGGCCCCGTCGTCAACAAGGCGCAGCATGACAAGATCCAGGACCTGATCCAGTCCGCCATCGACGAAGGCGCTCGCCTTGAAACCGGCGGCACCGGCCTGCCCGCTAACGTCAACCGCGGCTATTATATCAAGCCCACGGTGTTTTCCGGCGTTACCCCCGACATGCGCATCGCCAAGGAGGAAGTGTTCGGCCCCGTCGCGACTATCATGGAATATGACAGCATCGAACAGGCGATCGATATCGCGAACGACACCGAATATGGCCTGTCGTCGGTGATCTCGGGTGACCCCGCCAAGGCCGCCGCCATCGCGCCCAAATTGCGCGCGGGCATGGTGGCGATCAACGCCTGGGGTCCCGGCCCCGGCGCTCCGTTCGGCGGCTATAAAGCCAGCGGCAATGGCCGTGAGGGCGGGCTGTACGGTCTTAAAGACTTTATGGAAGTGAAGGCGATCTCGGGCGCCCCGGCGTAAAACGAAGCCGATTGTGTCCTTCTGCAACGACACGGGTCATCAACGGCTGGCTTGATAGTAAGCTGCCTTGGGACAGCCCTCCGCCGTTGCAGGAGCACAGTCTGGCTTTGAAAGTTGCTCTTGTCCGGTTATCGCCGCTTCATGACCACCCCCTCCCCGCTCGCGCCCGCCGCTTTCCCTGACCTGCCCGCCATTGACGGCGTCACCCTGCGCATCGCCCGCGCACACTATAAGGCGTGGGACCGCTGCGACCTGACCTATGTCGAACTGGAACCCGGCACAGCGGTCGCGGGCGTCTTCACCCGCAACCTCTGCCCATCGTCTGAGGTCGAGCTGGGCCGCGAGCAGGTCAAAGCAGGGGCCGCGCGGGCGCTGATCGTCAATGCGGGCAACAGCAATGCCTTCACCGGCTATCGCGGGCGTGAAGCGGTCGAGGCGATCATGGCACAGGTCGCGGACCACCTCGACTGCCCGGCCACTGAAGTCTTCGTCTGCTCAACCGGCGTCATCGGCGTGCCGTTGCCCCAGGACAAGGCGCGCGCCGGG
>JAAUPH010000349.1 GCA_012035435.1 Sphingopyxis sp.
CGAGTGTGACGGCAAAGCCTTCGGTTGTCTCTGCAACCGCCGCGTCCTTCCAAAAGCGTTTCACGCAGCGTCGCTGCGTTTCCAGCTGCGCGCGAGCAGCATCGGGACGACGGCAAAGTCGAAAGCGCCGATCAGCACCATCGCCGCGCCGATGATGCGGTTGAGGCTGGGGCCGGCGATGTCAATTTTGCCTGCGATTACCGCAAAGCCCGCCATCACGAGCAGCACGCCCAACAGCCGCAGACCAGTGAGGATGTAGAAGCGCGACTTGGCGCGGGCTTCTGCGACTTCACGATTCATGCGGCTTTTCCCCTGACGCAAGATGCTGCATGAGCTGTGCCAGCGCGCTATGGCCGCGCGCTGCGAGTGCATGCTGCACCTTTGCTGCCATCACAGCAGGTTTGTTTTGCGACAGTTTGAGCGTTGGACGCCAGGCCGTCACCCCAATTTCAAAGCCGACGATAGCATCGACCATGCGGCTGAACTGGGCGGGGTCCATCTTGGCACGAGTCCAGGCCGGATCGGCGCTGATACGCTGTTCATGCGCCGCCGACACATCATCGAGCAGGGTGATCAGGCTGTCGCGACTGGTTTGCCGCGCGCGGCCTTCCATCTCGACCGTGATATAATTCCACGTCGGCACTTGCGCGGTATCGCCATAGTCGCCGGGACTGACATAGGCGTCGGGGCCCTGCACCACAGCCAGCGGTGCCGCGCCGTCGAGATGCTTGGTCAACGCATTGCCGCGCGCGAGGTGAAAGCGCAGCGTGCGGTCGTCGTCCGCCAGCAGGACAGGCGCATGGGCAACACGCGGCCCATCGGGCGTGGTCAGGAAGATGGCGGCGAAGCCGATCTCGCGCACCAGCAGCGCGGCAATGTCGTCCTGTTTGGGGCGAAAGGCGGGATTGGGATGCATCAGCGGGGCTTGCGCGGCGGTGCCTTGGGCGTTTTGACGGGCCGGGCGCGCTTGGCCGGTTTTGCCGCCTTGGCGGACGTTCCAGCTTTGACGGGGTGGCCAGCTTCGACGGGGTGGCCAGCTTTGGCGGGGCGACCGGCTTTGGCCGATTTGGTCGACTTGATGGCCGCCTTCACCGCAGCGCGCCCGCGACGTTCGCCGCGTTTGGCTTTGCGGAGCTGTTTGGCATGCGCCTTGGCCTTGGTTTTCGCAATAGCGCGCGGGGCGACCGCAGCCGCGACTTCGCTGGGGTCCGGCGTATCGCCCAGCAGGGGGTCGAAACCCAGTGAGGCCATGCTCGCGGCGAAATGATCGGGCAGCTGCGCCGCGATATCCAGCTTGCCGCCATCGGGATGGTCGATGCGCAGGCGGCGGGCGTGGAGGTGCAGCTTGCGGCTGATCGTTCCAGTCAGGAACGCAGCCTTGCCGCCATATTTGCCGTCGCCGACGATGGGGTGGCCAATGGCGGCCATATGGACGCGCAACTGGTGGGTGCGGCCGGTGAGGGGTTGCAGCTCAACCCAAGACGCCTCATTCCCCGCCAGATCGAGCACGCGGTAGCGCGTGACTGACGGCTGGCCAGCCTCTTCGCTGACGTGCATTTTCTCGCCGCCAGTGCCGGGTTGTTTGGCGAGCGGCAGGTTAATCTCACCCGCCTCCACCGCAGGCACGCCGACGACAATCGCCCAATAGGTTTTGCGCGCACTGCGGTTTGAAAAGGCCTTGGAGAAAAAGGCGGCGGCGCGCGGGGTGCGCGCGATGAGCAGCGCGCCCGATGTATCCTTGTCGAGCCGGTGGACGAGCTTCGGACGCACCGGCGCGTCGAACTGCAGCGCGTCCAGCAGGCCATCGACATGCTCGCTGGTTTTGGTCCCGCCCTGCGTCGCAAGGCCCGGCGGTTTGTCGAGCACCAGCGCGCTGGCGTCGCGGTGGATGATCAGACTGCCCGCGAACGCAGCATCGTCTTCGCTCAGCGGCGTGCGCGAGCGTTTCGGGCGCGGTTCGGCGGGGGCGGGGGGCAGGCGGCGTGACCTAGCGTCTGGCCCGCGCTAATGCGGTCCGACACATCGGCCTTGCGCCCGTCGAGTGTCAGCAGCCCCGAACGCGCCCAGCGTGCGAGCAGTGCATGCGGCGTGCCCTCCCGGTGCCGTTTAAACCAGCGGTCAAGGCGGATGCCGTCATCCTCCCGCGTGATGGTAAAGCTTTCGCTGTTGCTCATGACAATGCCCGCACCCCCGCCATGCCGAGCGCAAAGGCGCCCAGCGCGCCGACGACCGACAGCGCTACATAGGTTATTGCCGCAACCGTCTCACCACGCTCGATCAGCTGCCACCAGTCGAGACTGAACGCCGAAAAAGTCGTGAAACCGCCGAGCAGTCCCACGCCAAGCAGCAGGCGTAGCGGCTCGTTCGTCGCGCTGCGCGCCAACCACGCCGCAAGCGCGCCCATCGCCAGACAACCGATGATGTTGATCAGCAGCGTTGCGACCGGAAGGGCCGGTGCCGCGCGCGCCGCCACGATTTGCCCCAGCGCAAATCGCGCACCCGCGCCCATGGCGCCGCCGATCATGACCAAGGCCAGCTGCTTCATCACGCGCCGCCTCTAGCGGTAAAGGCGGCGGCTGGCAAAACCTCTATGGCGGATGCCTATTCGGGCTTTTGCGGGCGCAGCAGCGACTGCATATGGGCGGCCACCGATGGGTGGAGCGGGAGGGTGAATTCACAGCCGTGATTATTGCCCTCTGACCGGCGCACAATGGCTTCGAGTGATTGCAGGCCAGGCAGCGTGACCCAGATATGCGTGCCCGTGCGCGGACGGGTATAGCTGATCATGCGAAAACCGGTTGCCGACAGATCGTCGATTTCGACCTCATAGGGATTGGCACCGGCCTCGCGAAAGCGGGCACGCGCCTTGATCGCCGCCCGCCGCGAACGCCTGATATCCGGATCGGATTTCTCCGTTGGCTTAGTTTCGGCCACGAACGGCTCCCAAATAACTGTGTGTCATCTGCATCTGCAATGCTTTCCTCCCGGTAAAAATCAAGGGTTAACCGGCCAATTCTTCGGCGGTCGCGGCAGTTGTCATCAACTGTGACGGAAAGGGAACGACAAGCGAGGTGATTTTATTCCAATCGTCCGACAACCAGCGGTCATAATGTTCCCGGTGCAAGATCAGTGGCATGGCATTGGGACGGACGGCACCCACCTGCCGGTTTGGCTCGCATGAGAGGATGCCAAAGCATGGCCAATCGTCGGTGTGACGGAAAATCCCCGCAAAGGCGAAAATCGGCGAGCCGCGCACGCCGAACCAATGCTGCCGCTTGGCGCCCTGCTGGCCAGACCATAGCTGAAATGCCGTGACGGGGACCAAACAGCGTAGTTCGCTGTGGCGCAGCGTCCCAATCCAGAAGGGGCTGGTGAGGTTGCGGACGTTGGTCACCGGGTCGCCGACCTCTTTGAGAAAATCGAGGTGACCGAAAGCGTGTCCGGTCTCCGCCTCGGATGTGTCTCTGAACAGACCTCCGACGTCCGGGTAGCCTTCAATATCGGCGACGCGGGCAAAATATAGATACC
>JAAUPH010000350.1 GCA_012035435.1 Sphingopyxis sp.
GCGTTGAACTTCGGCGTCAGGTATTCCGCGCAACTGTCGAGCGAGGCGAGCTGCATTGTAGTCCTTCTCGGCACCTAGATGCCGTGGCGTTTGCGGAGTTCCATCACGATGTCGAGGAAGTCCATGCTATCGAGCTGGAGCTGGTCGCGAAGCCGGACGTCGGGTTTGACGTTGCTCAAATCCTCGTCGGGCGCGATGTCCGCGATGATCTCCAGCACCACCTGTTTGCATTCGTCTTTTGTCATGATCGAGAGAGGCGCAGTTACGGGGCAAAGCGGCGAACAATCAACGTGGAATTTATGCCGAGCATGCCGAAGGAATTGTTCAGGATCGTGTCCACTTTCGCCACCTGCCGGGGGCGATTGAGCAACCAACCCCGGAATCGCGCACAATGGGATCGAGGTCGTCGACTTGATGGTCGGATGCACATGTAAAGGTCGTCGAACGATGGCAGGTTGCCCGCCAGCTCGAGCGCCCCGGCGGCCCCCATGGTGTGGCCAATGAAGCCCTTGGTGTTGTTGATCCACGTGTCCGGACAGTCGCTGAACACGGCACGGATCGCCTCGCATTCCTGAATGTCCCCCAACGGCGTGGCCGTGGCGTGGGTGTTGACGATGTGGATGTCGCGTGCGGCGAGCCCGGCGCGCTCATAATCGGTGCGGAGCCGTTCGCCCGCCATGAGGTGCATATCGGTCAGCTTTCCGCGTGCATGGAGCCACGCCAGCGGACTTTCGGCCAAGTTGACCGTCACATGGCGGACGGTGCCGCGCGCCCGCTTGCCGGGGTCGAGACGATCATCGGGGTGAATACGGCTTGCGAGCTGAACGGTGGCGGGCATGCGAATCTCCTGCGGGCAGTGACACTTCAAGCCTTGACATTGGTAATTCATGTAGGAAATAGGAAACCGATTTGGTTATTGAGGGTCTGCCATGATTAACAGCATCCGTTCGGTTCGCCGCGCCAAAGGCATGACGCTTGACGACGTCGCTGCGCGCTGCGCCCCGCCGACGACCGCGCAAACCATCGGGCGGCTCGAAACCGGCACCCGCACCTTGTCGCTAGGCTGGATGAACCGGATCGCTGCGGCGCTGGGCGTCGAAGCGAGCGAGTTGGTGCAATTGCCGACCGATACGCAGCTGAGCATTACCGCGCTGCTGACCGCCGACGGTGCGCAGGCCCCGACACGGACTGAAGCAGCAATGACCGCACGCCCGACGGCAGATATGCTCGCGGTGCGCGTTACGGGTTCGATCGGCGATTATCGCGCCGGCGACGAAATCTGGTGCCGCCCGCTAGAGGGCGACTGGGCCAGCGCGCTGAACCGTGACGTCCTTGTCCCGCGACCGGCGGGGCGCTTTGTGTTCGCCAGGCTCCTCAACGTTGATGGTGAAAAGCTCCATCTTCTGCCCTTTGGCGCCGGGCAGCGGCAACAGGTGGTGGCCAACCCGGTATGGGCAGCGGTGGCGGTGCGGCTGATTCGATCGCTTTGAAAGCCGGTCGGTGAAGCCTATCCATATCCTGTCGATCTCGACACTGTTCCCCGACGCCGCGCGTCCCAATTTCGGGCTGTTCGTTGAGAAAAGCCTGCGCGCGCTGAGCGATCAGCCTGGCATCGATCTTTCCATTGTTGCGCCGGTTGGCCTGCCGCCCTTCCCACTATCGCTGCACCCGCGCTACCATGCGCTGCGTGCGTTGCCGCTGGTCGACGATTGGCCGGGGCTGACAGTGCACCGCCCGCGTTTTACGCTGATCCCGCGTATCGGCGCAGCGCGCAACCCGGCGGCAATCGAGCGCGCTGTGCTGCCGCTGGCGCGCCAGAGGCATGCCCATCATCCGTTTGACGTTGTCGACGCGCAATTCTTTTACCCCGATGGCCCGGCGGCGATGCGCATCGCGGAAGCGCTCGGCCTCCCCTTCTCGGTCAAGGCGCGCGGGGCGGACATCAGCCACTTTGGCCATGATCCGGCAACGGTAGCGCTCGTGCGCGAGGCGGGAATGCGTGCCGCCGGTCTACTCGCGGTGTCCGCTGCAATGCGCGGCGAGGTGGCCGACGTTGGCATAGATCCAGTCAAAGTGCGCGTCCATTACACCGGCATCGACACGCAGCGTTTTTGCCCCGGCGACCGCGCGGCGGCCCGTGCTGCACTAACCTTGGGCGACGGACCAATTATCGCGACTGTTGGCGCGCTGATCCCGCGTAAAGGGCAGGCTTTGGTCATTGAAGCGCTGCCCGCAATGCCGGGCGTGACCTATGTCCTGGCCGGAGCAGGCGATTGCGAAGGCGCATATCGCGCGCTCGCGGCCAAGCTCGGCGTTGCTGACCGCGTGCGCTTTCTGGGGCCAGTCGCCCATGCCGACTTGCCGCAGCTTTACCGCGCTGCCGATGCCGTCGTCATGCCTTCGGTAAGCGAAGGCCTCGCCAATGCGTGGGTCGAAGCGCTCGCCTGCGGCACCCCAATCGTCATCAGCGATGCGGGCGGTGCGGCAGAACTCGTTACGTCAGATACAGCCGGACGCATCGTGGAGCGGACCGCGGAAGCGATTGCCGATGCGGTGCGCGACGGACGCATCTCACGCACGCGGATCGAGAAGGCCTACGGCAAGATCAAGTTGTTGAAGCGCCGCTTGGCCCAGAAGGACCTCTCCGGCAAGTGGTGAACGACTTTTCCTCATCCCGACGGCGCGGCGGGGCGCGTCTCGAAGCATGACGGCCGCGTTCCGCGGCCTCCTCAGGATGAGGACGAGGTTTTTGGCCAAGGTGTTACGAGTCGGCAGTCCATGGACGTCACCTTTATCGGCGCGTTCGTTGCGGGGTTCTTGAGCTTCCTCAGTCCTTGCGTGCTGCCGCTCGTGCCGCCTTATCTCTGCTTTCTCGGCGGCGTGAGCTTCGAGCAATTGCAGCGCGGCGAGGCGGACCGCCCGCGCGGCGCATCTTCTGGGGCGCGCTGGCTTCGTGCTCGGCTTCGCGACGGTCGGCGTCAACATGCGCGGCACGGCCTGCTCGGGCGGCGCATACGACTTCTTCGAGCCGCTCCAGACCACCGACGGCTACGACATCGTCGAAGCATCGGTGAACTGGACGCTCAACGGCGGCGGCATCGGCTCGAACTCCACGGTCACACTTCACGCTTTTCGCGGTATCACAATTGGTCCTGAGGGCGGTTTCTTCGACAACGGTGGCGAGCATGAAACGGGGCTTGGCAGCTATTTGCGAGAGCGGAAGGTGACGGACGTTTATCTCCTTGGCTTGGCCACCGATTATTGCGTTCGTGCGACTGCGCTTGATTCATGTAAGCTCGGCTTTCGCACCTGGTTGATCCAAGACGCCTGTCGTGGTGTTGAATTGACGCCGGGTGATTGCGCGGCGGCAATCCAAGAGATGACAAAGGCGGGCGTTCAGTGTGTGACGAGCGATCGCTGGTTAGCAGATCAAAGCGATTCTTTCGCGGATGCCTCGAGGACGAAGTTAATCGGCGGACGATTTATCCAGATCATGAAGAC
>JAAUPH010000351.1 GCA_012035435.1 Sphingopyxis sp.
GTGATGCCCGGCAAGAGATCAAAACCTTCTGGAAGGTTCCGTAGCTGGTTGTCAGTGATAGGAGACGCGGGGGTGTGTCAGGAATTTCGTGTGTGGGCGTGCATAATGGGCGATAAGGAGACCCACTATGTCACGACGCAAGGAGCCGGTCATCCCGGCTGATCTACTCGACCAACTTCTGGCCGGCGGCGACGCCGCTGCCGCCCTCCAATCAGGTGGTCTGCTGGACTCGTTGAAGAAGGCGCTCGCCGAACGTGCGCTGAGCGCGGAGATGGATCACCATCTCGGCAATGGCGACCAGGCCGGCAACAGCCGGAACGGCTATGGCCGCAAGACGGTCGTCACCGGAACCGGCAAGATCGACATCGAGGTGCCGCGCGACCGCGCGGGCAGCTTCGATCCGCAATTGATTGCCAAATACCAGCGCCGGTTCCCGGGCTTCGACGACAAGATCGTGTCGATGTACGCGCGGGGCATGAGCACGCGTGAGATTACGGCGCATCTGAGGGAGATTTACGGCATCGACGTGTCGCCCGATTTGATCTCCGCCGTCACCGATGCCGTGCTGGAAGAGGTTGCCACCTGGCAGGCAAGGCCGCTTGATGTGGCCTATCCACTGGTCTTCTTCGACGCCATCCGGGTCAAAATCCGCGATGAGGGTATCGTTCGCAACAAGGCCATCCACATCGCGCTCGGCGTGCTCGCCAGCGGCGAAAAGGTCGTACTCGGCCTGTGGGTTGAGCAAAACGAGGGCGCGAAGTTCTGGCTGCGCGTCATGAACGAACTGAAGAACCGTGGCGTCGAAGACATCATGCTGGCCGTTGTCGACGGCCTCAAAGGGTTCCCCGAGGCCATCACCGCCGTCTTCCCCGAGGCGATCGTCCAGACCTGCATCGTGCACCTTCTGCGCAACTCCATGGACTTCGTGTCATGGAAGGATCGCAAGGCATTAGCGGCTGCGCTGAAAGCCATCTATCGCGCCGTTGACGCCAAGACCGCCGAAGAGGCACTGACTGCGTTCGAAGCAGGTGAATGGGGTCAGCGATACCCCGCCATCGGCCAGAGCTGGCGGCGCGCCTGGGGCGAGGTCGTGCCATTCTTTGCGTTCCCGGAAGACGTTCGCCGCATCGTCTATACCACGAATGCCATCGAGGCCCTGAACGCCCAGTTGCGGCGCGCGGTGCGGGCAAAGGGCCACTTCCCGAACGATGATGCCGCAACCAAGCTTCTGTATCTGATCTTGAACCGGCAAGAGAAAGAGTGGAAAATGCCACCACGTGAGTGGTCAATGGCCAAGGCTCAGTTCGCCGTTCTCTTCGGTGAACGCTTCATCCGAGCAATGGCGGCGTAAATGAAAACCGCACGCCCACACACGAAATTCCTGACACACCCAAGGGGAGTTCCGACCCGGCCGTGGCGTCCATCGCCACACGAATGTCGAGAATGCGTTCGGCCAGAGTATCCGAGGCATCGCCGTCTCCGGCCTGTGTTGAATCGAGCAGCAAGGGCACCCGCCACACCTGCGGCGTGCTGCTGTTGCGCACCAGCATGGCGTCGACATGCTTGGTTGCGGCATGGAGGATGATGACCGCTTCGTCGCCCTTCAGCCGCGCCTGGGTCTCGGCGAGTGACAAGCCCTTCAGGTCCAGCATGCGGGCCATCTCGGGCGCGCGCGACAGAAGTTCGCCCTCAAGGCGGGCGAGGTCGGCCTGCGCTTCCGCAAGCTTGTCGCGGAAGGTCTTGCGGTCGAGCGTCTGGAGGATCTGTTCGAACTCGGCGACACTCAACGCCGCAGCATTGCGTTGCTCGTAAATTGTCGCCAAAGCCGGATCGTCGAGCAGCCGCGCCACTGCAGCCCGCTGTGCTGCAACCGCCGTATCGTTCACCATCACCTGTTGAAGCGCGTCAAAGGCCTCGGCGACATCATCCGGAGTCGCGGCGGCACCATTCCCGATCTGAATCATGCGCAATTGGGCCAGCAGTCGAAACGCAGATCGCAATTGCCGCGTGGCAATCAGTCCCGCTTCAGCGGAACGGGTCCACTCGCGACTGACATAGTCCCGCATTTGCACTTGCGCGCGGTCCATAAGTGCAGCCGCTTTCTTCGGGTAACTGCCTGAGTAGCCGACATAGAAGCCGGCAAGGCGAACCGTGCCGGGGCCGACAATCTGCGTCATCGTCTTGAGCGCCTCCGTTCGATCAAGCACCATGCCGGAGCCTGTGCCTTCTTCGGGCTTCTCGTTGTTGATCCAGAATTCAAGGGTGCCCAATGCGCCTTTGCAAAGCCAAGGCCGGCAAGTGTTTTCGAGTAGTCGTCCCAAGCCTGTTGGCCCGCATCAAGGAAGTCATTGGAAATCATGTTCCCGCCGCCTGGCGATATATTTAGGCAATCAAAAGTTCCTTTGATCACTGTATTTATACAATTGCCACGATCGTCACCGATTGCCGGCGCTGCCGCTGCAGCGAGGCCTAGTGTCACACGATCTTCTACATCGTTTGGAGCAGATTCACCCAGCCGTCCGAATACTTCCAAAGCAACCGAGTCATAGCGATTAAGAAACTCATTCAATCGATCCGGAAACCTCCTTTTTATGATAAAGAGATTCATAGCGGTTGACTCTGCAGCGTCCCTCCAGAAAACCTCAGGAATAGGTCGATTGAGTAGATAATCTACAGTTGCAGAATCGTCCCATATTGCACACTGTCCGCAAAACTGACCGCGCGCGCTGTCAAATAATAAACGCGAAATCTCCAGCTGTTGTGACTGATAGTCGTCTATTTCTGACTGTTGGATTGCGTCATTTTTGCTCTTTTGTTTCTTAACTAATTCAATAAATATATTTGTTGCGACATCATCAAGACCAGAATTTTCTGCGACTCGGACTTTGTCGATCTGCCTCAAATTCGATCCCTCGATATCGGAGGGATTTATCAGAGCGGCGGCCAAACCCGTAGTAAAAATTAATCCTTCATTGATTGTGG
Organism: Sphingopyxis sp.; assembly: GCA_012035435.1. Next base: position 2,983 of record JAAUPH010000351.1, read on the forward strand.
CAATCTCTTCATCACTCTCTTCGTTTGGTTTTTTACCCTGCAATATCTCAACGCCAAATCGAGAGACAATTGCGGCAGCCGTACTATTTCCCGCGTCCGATAATGAAAGAGCAGTTTCTGAAATGATTTCTCCGGCGGTCGCCGGTTTTTCTTCCATTTGCGCAAGAAAGCTTTGTTTTCTTTTTTGCAGGCGCTCGGCCAAGATCACTGCTTCCTTGGCGGCGTTTTTATCAAATGACAGAAGTTCGGCGAGCGCTTCTCCGGAGCCCGAACTGTCAAATCCTGATCCGCTGACATAAATGCCCCTCATAATTGCAAATTTGTTTTGCAATGCGGTCGCCTTCAATCCGAGATCGAGAACGTCATCCGATCGACCGGCTTTTTTCGGAACAAGGCGAAATCGATCCAGGGCGCGGCGAAAAAATGGCGTCGGATTTCGGCGGCGAGGTGCCGCGCACCATGGCGGAGCTCCTCACCCTTCCCGGTGTCGCCCGGAAGACCGCGAACGTGGTCCTC
>JAAUPH010000352.1 GCA_012035435.1 Sphingopyxis sp.
GATCTGGGCCAGCCATGGCGCCGATGAACGCTTTTCTTGCGCTCACCGGCATGGAGACGCTGGCGCTGCGCATGGAGCGGCATTGCAGCAACGCGCTGGCACTGGCGCTATGGCTGAAGGCGCATCCGAAGGTGGCGTGGGTGTCCTATGCGGGGTTGCCCGATGATGCATATCATGGACTGGCGCAGCGTTACCTCGGTGGCAAGGGCGGCGCGGTTTTCACCTTTGGCCTGAAGGGTGGCTATGACGCGGGCGTAAAGCTCGTTTCCTCGGTCAAGCTCTTCAGCCACCTCGCCAATATCGGCGATACGCGCTCGCTGATCATTCACCCGGCATCGACCACGCATAGTCAGTTGAGTGAGGAAGAACTCGTCGCCGCAGGGGCAGGACCGGATGTGGTGCGCGTGTCGGTGGGTATTGAGCATATCGATGATATCATCGTGGATATGACCCAAGCGCTGGAGGCGATCTGATGCCGGCAGTGCGTGCCGACTGGACGCGCGAGGACATTGCGGCCCTTTTCGATCTGCCGTTCGACGAACTCGTCTATCAGGCCGCGACGGTGCACCGCGCGCATCATGCGGCAGGGCAAATCCAGCTTTGTACCCTGCTGTCGATTAAGACCGGGGGTTGCCCGGAGGACTGCGGCTATTGCAGCCAGTCGGTGAAGGCCGACAGCGGCGTTGCCGCGACCAAGCTGATGGACGTACGCGAAGTGCTGCAATCGGCGGCGCGTGCGAAAGACAGTGGTTCGCAGCGGTTTTGCATGGGCGCGGCTTGGCGCAACCCCAAGGACCGCGACATGCCCGCGATAGTCGAGATCGTCCGGGGCGTGCGCGCGATGGGCATGGAAACCTGCATGACGCTGGGGATGCTGACGCCGGGGCAGGCGGATATGCTCGCGGCGGCTGGCCTCGATTATTACAACCATAATATCGACACCTCGCCCGAACGCTATAATGAGATAATCACCACGCGGACCATGGAAGACCGGCTCGACACGCTGGCGGAGGTGCGCCGCGCTGGCATCAATGTGTGCAGCGGCGGCATTGTTGGCATGGGCGAAACCCGCGCCGACCGGGTGGGCTTCATCCACACTCTTGCGACCTTGCCGGCCCACCCCGAAAGCGTGCCGGTCAACGCGCTGGTGCCGGTGAAGGGCACCGTGCTGGGCGACATGCTTGCCGACACGCCGCTGGCGAAGATCGACGATATCGAATTCGTCCGCACGATAGCCGTGGCGCGCATCACCATGCCAATGAGCATGGTCCGCCTGAGTGCGGGCCGCGAGAGCATGTCCGAGGCGACGCAAGCCCTGTGCTTCATGGCAGGCGCGAACAGCATCTTCACCGGCGACAAGTTGCTGACCACCGCCAATGCAGGCGACGACAAAGACGCGGCGTTGATGGCGAAGCTGGGGCTGGTGCCGATGGAGGCAGAGGAGCCGATGCGCAAGTGTAAGGCGATGGCTGCGGGGTGAGTGCGTTTGCGTCAAAGGCTCGTTGATGGTATAATTACTCCAATGAAAGGTAGAATACCATGGGCGCGCAGATGAACATCAAGAATGCTGAAGCCTACGAAATCGCTTCTGAATTGGCCGAAAAGACCGGTTCCAGCCTGACACAAGTGGTGCTCGTCGCCCTTCGTGCGCAAAAGCGCGAGCTTGAAAAAGAAGAAACTTTTGAGCGCGCCATGGCGATTATCCAAAATATGCGCTCGCGCATGTCGCCCGAATTTTTGGCGCGCGACTTTGACGACGAACTTTATGATGAATTCGGGCTACCGAAATGATTGTCGACAGCTCCGCCATCGTCGCGATTATTCGCGGCGAAGCCGAAGCCGGGCCGTTTCTGGCCAGCATCCAGTCGCAGTCCGATAATGTGATTTCTGCGGGGAATTATTTGGAAATGGGCATTGTCATTGATGGCGAAAAAGATGCCGCGCTCAGCGCCGCGCTTGATCCGCTGCTTGAAACCCTGGGCATTGAAATTGCCCCTGTTACGTCCACGCAAGCCAAAATCGCCCGCCAAGCCTATCGCGATTTCGGCAAAGGCAGCGGGCACCCCGCCAAACTGAATTTTGGCGATTGCTTCGCCTATGCCTTGGCGATGGAGCGCGGTAAGCCGCTGCTCTACAAGGGCGACGATTTTGTGCATGCGGGGTTGGAGCGGCTCGTGTGAGAGCCGCATGCGCCTATTTGCCTTGGGCGTTGGAGAAGCTCGCCCTGACAGCGATTGGTTTGATTATTTCAGTTAGTGCAATGATGTGGTGGCTATCAGCGCACGAAGACGTCCCAGACGGTTTCTTCGCGATGATGGGCCTAGCCATGATGTCTTGTGCAATCTTTTTTGCGGTCACGATCTGGGTTTTGTATCGGGGCTATCGAATTTTAAGGGGCGACACAGAGTAATGTTCAAAAAAAATCCTGATCGCCAACCGTGGCGAGATCGCTTGCCGGATCATCAAAACCGCGCGCCGGATGGGGATCGCGACTGTCGCGGTCTATTCCGATGCCGATGCGCGTGCGCCTTTTGTGCAAATGGCCGACGAAGCCGTGCATATCGGGCCTTCGCCGGCCGCGCAGTCCTATCTGCTCGCCGAGAAAATTATCGCGGCGTGCAAGCAAACGGGCGCGGAGGCGGTGCATCCCGGTTATGGCTTCCTGTCCGAACGCACCAGCTTTGCCGAGGCGCTCGCGGCAGAGGGCATCGCCTTTATCGGCCCGCCAGTCGGCGCGATTGCCGCGATGGGCGACAAGATCGACTCCAAGAAACTTGCCATGCAAGCGGGCGTCAACGTCGTCCCCGGCTTTGTCGGGGAGATTGACGACACCGATCATGCGGTGCGGATTGGCGACGAGATCGGCTATCCGGTGATGATGAAGGCCAGCGCGGGCGGCGGCGGCAAGGGGATGCGGCTTGCCTATAGCGAGCAAGACGTGCGCGAAGGTTTTGAGAGTGTGAAGCGCGAGGGCTGAACAGCTTTGGCGACGACCGCGTGTTCATCGAAAAATTCATCCTGAACCCGCGCCATATCGAAATCCAGATTTTGGGCGACCAGCACGGCAACATCCTCTACCTCAACGAACGCGAATGTTCGATCCAGCGGCGGCATCAGAAGGTGGTGGAGGAAGCGCCGTCGCCTTTCGTCACGCCCAAGATGCGCAAAGCCATGGGCGAGCAATGCGTCGCGCTGGCTCGCGCGGTGGGCTATTATTCGGCGGGCACGGTCGAACTGATCGTGTCGGGCGCCGACCCGTCGGGCGAAAGCTTCTATTTCCTTGAAATGAACACCCGGCTTCAGGTCGAACATCCGGTGACCGAGGCGATCACGGGCATCGATCTGGTCGAACAGATGATCCGCGTCGCGGCAGGCGAGCCGCTGTCCTTCGGGCAGGACGATGTGAAGCTCGACGGCTGGGGCGATCGAGAACCGCGTCTATGCCGAGGATCCCTATCGCGGGTTTTTGCCCAGCACTGGCCGGCTAACACGCTATTT
>JAAUPH010000353.1 GCA_012035435.1 Sphingopyxis sp.
CGAGAAGATCGCCACGGTTTTGCCGTGCCGGACCACGCGCCCCTTGCCGATCTCCAGCTTCTCCGGAACCTCGGGCAACGCCGCGCCTGTCCCGCCGCCGCGCGGATAGCGGAAAGCGATGGGCCCGGCGTCATATTCGGCCGCAGTATAGGTCATATGGACGAGCTCGGCCTCGTCCGCCGCCGCCATCACCACCATGTTGGGCAGCGTCGCCAGATAGGTCACATCGAACGACCCGGCATGCGTCGAGCCGTCGGCCCCGACCAGTCCGGCGCGGTCAATCGCGAACCGCACCGGCAGATTCTGGATTGCGACATCGTGCACGACCTGATCATAGGCGCGCTGGAGGAAGGTCGAATAAATCGCGCAAAACGGCCGCATCCCCTGCGCCGCCAAGCCCGCCGCGAAGGTCACCGCATGTTGTTCGGCAATGCCGACGTCAAAGCTCCGCTCCGGGTGCCGCTTGGCAAAGCGGTCAACGCCGGTTCCGCTTGGCATTGCAGCGGTAATCGCGACGATCCGTGCGTCCGTGTCCGCCAGATCGGCGAGCGCATCGCCGAACACATTCTGATAGGCGGGCGGTCCCGGCGGGCCTTTGACCTGTTCGCCGGTAACGACGTTGAATTTCTGCACGCCATGATATTTGTCGGCGCTCGCCTCGGCAAAGGAATATCCCTTGCCCTTCTTCGTCACGACGTGGATCAGGCACGGCCCCTCCGCCGCGTCGCGTACATTTTCCAATATCGGGATCAGATGATCCATATTATGGCCGTCGATCGGGCCGACATAATAAAAGCCCAGCTCCTCAAACAAGGTGCCGCCCATCGCCAGGCCGCGGGCATATTCGTCGGTCTTTTTCGCCGCCTTGTGCAGCGGTTCGGGCAATTTGCGCGCAAGCTTCTTGGCCAAATCGCGCAGCTCCAGAAATGGCCGCGACGACACCAGCTTGGCCAGATAGGCCGACAGACCGCCAACCGGCGGCGCGATCGACATGTCATTGTCGTTCAAAATCACGACCAGCCGGTTGCCCGCCTGCGCCGCATTGTTCATCGCCTCATAGGCCATGCCCGCCGACATCGACCCGTCGCCGATCACGGCAATCGCGCGGCCCGGCACATCCTTGATCTTGTTGGCGACCGCAAAGCCCAGCGCCGCAGAAATGCTCGTCGAGCTGTGCGCGGCGCCGAATGGATCATATTCGCTCTCGCTCCGCTTGGTGAAGCCCGACAGGCGCCACCGGTGCGCAAGGTCCGAATCCGGTCGCGCCGCCCGGTCAGGATCTTGTGCGGATAGCATTGATGGCCCACGTCCCACACCAGCCGGTCGTCAGGAGTGTTGAACACATAATGGATCGCGGTGGTCAGTTCGACCACGCCCAGCCCGCTGCCCAGATGGCCGCCGGTCACACCGACCGCACTGATCATTTCCGCGCGCAGTTCGTCCGCAAGCTGGCGGAGCTGGTCAGGGCGCAATTTCCGCAAATCGGCGGGGACGTTAACCGTGTCGAGCAACGGCGTCGAAGGACCTTCAGTCATCCCTCCATCATACCGCCCCGGCTTGTAACTGTCGAACAAAAAGGGGAAGATGCCGCCACGCGATCAAAAACGGGGGATGGGGCAGGATGAAAGGCGGCAAGAGCAGAACGGGCTGCGGCCTGATCGCCATCCTGTTGATCGCCGCACTGGTCGCCGCCTTTGCGTATCGCGAGCGCATCATGATCGCGCTGTTCGATCGTGCGCTCACCCCGGGCGATGGCGCCGCAGCCCTCATGCCGCCGCCGACATGCACATCCTCTTCTGCGGCACCGGATCGCCCATGCCCAGCCCGGACCGGGCCGAGGCCTGCACTGCGGTCATCGCGAACGGCCGCCTGTTCATTTTCGACGCAGGCGAGGGCGCAGGCCGCAACCTCATCCGGATGCAGGCTCCGCTGGGCCGGGCCGATGGCGTGTTCCTCACCCATTTGCACAGCGACCATTTCAATGGTCTCGGCAATCTCGCGCTGCAACGCTGGGTTGGCAATGCCGCGACTGCGCCGCTTGCGCTCGCGGGGCCGACCGGGACAGCCGAACTCGGCGGCGCGCTCAACACCGCCTATCGCATCGATGCGGGTTTCCGCACCGCACATCATGGCGAGGCCATCGCGCCGAGCAGCGGCTTCGGCTTCGCCCCGCGCGATATTGCGCCGGGCGTAGTTTTTGATCAGGGCGGCGTGCGCATCACCGCTTTTGCGGTCGATCATGATCCGATCAGCCCCGCCTTTGGCTACCGCGTCGACTGGGCCGGGCGCAGCGTGACGATCAGCGGCGACACCGCCCCCACCCCGGCGCTGGCCAAGGCGGCGATGGGCAGCGACATATTGGTCGCCGAAATGCTCAATCCGGACCTCGTCAAGCGCATGGAATTGGCGGCGCGCCAAGCGGGTCAGCCCGGCCGCGCCAAAATCTTCGCCGATATCCGCAATTACCACCTCAACCCGAGCCAGGCCGGCGAGGCCGCGCACGCCGCCCGCTCCCGCCAGCTGGTCTTCACCCACATCGTCCCCGCCGTCCCCGGCTTTATGGAGGGGATGCTGATCAAGGGCGCAAGCGAGGCCTACTCAGGGCCGATCAAGATTGCCGCCGACGGCGACGTCATCGGCATCACCCCCGACCGCAAGATCACCCGCACCAGCCGCTTCTGACGGCGGCGGCAGCGGCGCAGCGGCCTTGGCCTTGCCAATCTCGCCATAGAGCCCGCGCACCATCATGTCGGTGAACACCAACATCACGCCCACCCCGCCGACGATCAGCGCCACGACGACCGCCGGAAACGGGCCATAATGGGTGAACCCCACCCCCCGCGCGCCCCAGCCAATGACGAGTGCCAGCGCCATCAATAACCAACCAATGCGGCGCGGGAGGGGGGTCATGCTAAAACCATCGTCATCGTGGCGTGATGCGGCGCATTCGGGCACAGGTCAATGCCAGCTACGCCGCCGCCTCAACCCCGCGCAGCACTGCGCCCTCGGCGCGGATGATCCGGTCGCGACCCGCCGCTTTGGCACGGTACAGCGCGGTGTCGACGCGGCATAAGCGCTTTCGAAGCCGTCGCTGGCAGTCACATCGCCGATGCCCAGGCTCGCCGTGACGCGCAGCCCGCTGAGTTCTGGATGCTCAATCTCGCGCAGCGCGACCCACAGCCGGACCGCCCGTCACGCACAAAAGGCGAATGTCGCGATGAGCGAAGATCGCCGCATAACCGGCGGCCGACGCTTTCGGGTGCGTGGCGTAGTCGTACGCCGTGTGCTCGTATTCCAGCGCCGCGCCCGCAAAATCGAGGAGACCCATCGGCTGCTGCCCTGCGACTGCCGCCGCCAGCGGCGCGGCGACGAGCCAGGCGAGTACGGCTTGCAGGCCGAACACGAGGTAAAGGCTCTTCCAGGCGAAACCCGGTTCGTTGCGCGCGCGTATCGCGCGATGAGCGGCGGTCTTCCGGTGCATTCCAGTTGCGGATCGC
>JAAUPH010000354.1 GCA_012035435.1 Sphingopyxis sp.
ACAAACCAAAAAAGCTGATACAGTTGATGTATATTTTGGTACCGAGGTAAAAGACCCTTACCGTTGGCTGGAAGACGACCGCTCTGAAGAAACCGCGACCTGGGTACAGGCCCAAAACGAGGTTACCTATGGTTTTTTGGACCGCATCCCCTATCGCAACCAACTAAAACAAAGGTTGGAGAAACTCTGGAATTACGAAAAACTATCGGCTCCATTTAATGAAGGTGCTTATACCTATTTTATAAAAACAATGGGCTGCAAAACCAATATGTGGTGTACCGCACCAAAAACAATGGAGGGCCTGAGGTTTTTCTGGATCCCAACACCTTTTCAAAAGACGGTACGACCTCGCTTGCGGGGCTTTCCTTTTCCAACGATGGCAGCTTGGCTGCCTATTCCATTTCTGAAGGTGGTAGCGATTGGCGAAAAATCATCATCATAGATGCTGAAACAAAGGAGATAAAAGAAGATACGCTGATTGATGTTAAATTCAGTGGCATAGCCTGGAAAGGCAATGAAGGTTTTTACTATTCAAGCTACGACAAGCCAAAAGGCAGCGAGCTTTCAGCAAAACAGATCAGCACAAACTTTACTTCCATAAGTTGGGAACCTCCCAAAAAGAGGATAAAGTAATTTTTGGCGCTTCGGAAGAGCAAAAAACCGTTATGTGAGCGCGTATTTAACTGAAGACGAACGCTTTCTCATCATAAGCGCGGCCAATGCCACTTCAGGCAACATCCTTTTTGTTAAAGATTTGACCGATGCCAACAGCAAGCTCACGCCCATCACGATCTCGGGCATCACCATCGGCGGCAACGGCGTGACGCAAGCCAACGGCGAGATCCTCACCGCCCGATTCGTGATCGACCCCGGTTACAACGGCCTGTTCGTCAACGGCCTGCGTGTCGCCCACACCCAGGACCTCCAGCACGGCGACCTCATCCAGATCGGCGACTACCGCATCGTCCTCCAGGACGACGCCGCAAATCAGACGCTCGAGAACCAGACGATCCCCTGTCGGCGGTCGATCCGAGCGACGCCAAGGCCACGATCCCGATCGCGACGGCTATCGCGGCAGACCTCGACCGACGGCACGACGAAGTTCCTGCTCTTCGGCGTGCCGGCGAACAAGCACGATCACGGCTTCGACCACAGCTTCACCGCCAGCCAGATCGCCGCGCTGCGCGCGCGCTTCGGCGCCGATATCGGCTTTGTGTCTGCAACCGTCCCCGGCGGCTACCGCACCGAAATCCGCATTCCTCTGACCAAGATGATGGCCCGCCATGACTGACACCCCTGCCGAGACCGCTGCGCTCAGAACCCTGATCGTCGACGACGAACCGCTTGCGGTCGAACGCGTGCAGGTGATCTGCGCCGAGATCCCCGCAGTGCGCGTGGTCGGCACCGCGAGCGACGGCGCGGCGGCGCTGCGCCTTGCAGAAAAGCTCGAGCCCGATCTGGTGCTGCTCGACATGACCATGCCCGAATTGGATGGCCTCGGCGTGGCGCGCCACTTCGCCGCGCAGCCGCAATCGCCGGTGGTGATCTTCGTCACCGCGCATGATCACTTCGCGGTCGAGGCCTTCGATCTGGAGGCGGTGGACTATGTGCTCAAGCCCGTTTCCGCCGACCGGCTGGAACGCGCGATCGAACGCGCAGTGGCCCGGCGCGGGACACGGCGGCAAAAGGCGAGCCGTTATCTCGACGAATTGTGGGTTCCTCACCGTTCGGAGCTGCTGCGGATCGCGGTGAGCGAGGTCCACCAGATCGACGCCGAGCGCGATTATGTCCGCCTGCATGTCGGCGGGGCTGAGGCGGGGCGGTCTTACCTGCTGCTCCAGACCATCGCGGGGCTGGAAGAACGGCTCGATCCCGAACAGTTCATCCGCATCCATCGCTCCACGATTCTGCGCCGCGATCACATCCGGGGCTTGCGCCACGATGGCCTCGGCGTGTGGTCGGCGGAGCTGGTCAATGGCGATGCGCTGCGCATCGGGCGCACCTATCTGGCGCGCGTCAAGGCGATGGCGGGACGCTGATTGCGATCGCGCTGACGCGCGATGCAGACCATCCGCTCCACCGCAGGTGGCCACCAGACAAAAAGCGGCCCGAACCCCAGGGACTGGAAGGGTTCGGGCCGCAAGCTGCGCCATCCGGCCTGCGGGGCGATGGATGGCGCAGGGACGTGATGCGCGGTTCAGCCGCCGCGCTGCTGTTCGGTAGTCAGGGCCGCGACCTGCAGTCTGGCGTCGCTCCGCGCCTTGGCGAGGCAAGCTGCAGCGTCCTGGCTCATGATCCGCGTACCGGTGGTGACGCTGGTGGTGCGGCACACCTGGCGCGCGGCCTTTTCGACCCGCTGATCAAGGACCTTCTGCCCCTTGGCAGTGCCAAGGTCGATGTCGCCCGTGGGCACACGGATTGTCATGGTCTGGGGGGTGCCGGCCATTGCCGGGGCGATCGCAGTGCCGGCAAGGCCGAACGCGGCAAAGGCGTGAGTGATTGTTTTCGCAAGGGGTTTCATTTCCATCTCCTCCGTTGGGCAGGTTGCCAAAGATCGGTTGGGGTTCGATCCGGGGGGGTCAGGCGTCCTGCTGAAAACAGAGATACGCCCCGCTGTCAGCGGCTGCATCCGGCCTTCGATCAAACCGGCCTGCGCTTTCGACCGGTGCGGCGGCGGAAGACGAAAGGCGCGAAAACCGGGACAGATGGCGGTTCCCAATCGACCGGCGCAGCGCCATAGTGGCACCATGACTTGGGCGACGGTGATCATCTTTCTGCTGGGAATCGCCAATTTCGCGATCAACCGTGCAGTGTTCGACAGCGAACATCCGTTGCTTTCTCGCCTGCCGCAGATCAGCCGGACATTGGGAAGCCGCGCCGCATTGGTCAGCGAATTTGCGGTGCTGCTGGTTGCGCTGATGCTTTCGGCTCAGGGCTGGGCGGTTTTCGCCTGGGCTTACGCCGCCTACACGCTGTGCAATGGCGGCGCTGCGTGGCTGATCCTGACGCGGCGGGTTTAGCGAGCGCCCCATGCCGACTCGCCTGTTCCATATCAGCGACGTGCATTTCGGGGTGGAGGACCGCGCCGCGCTCGATGCGGTTGCCGCCGCGGTTGCCGCTGAACGGCCCGCAGCGGTGGTGTGCACCGGCGATCTGACCCAGCGCGCCAAACGCTCAGAATACGCCGCAGCACAAGCGTGGTTCGCAAGCCTTGGCGTGCCGGTGGTGCTGGAGCCGGGCAATCACGACATGCCCTATTACAATCCGTGGGAGCGCTTCACCGATCCTTTCCGGCGCTACAACCGCCTGAATGCGATGGTGGGGAGCGAGCTTGCCTCGCCAGAGGTGGTGCTGGTGCGGCTGCGGACCACGGTGCGGGCGCAGCGGCGCTTTCCCTGGTCCGATGGGGTGGTGACCCCGCCGCACTGGAGCAAACGCTGGCTGCGCTTGAAGCGCTCAAGGGCGATCCGCGCACGATATCGTGTATCGCTC
>JAAUPH010000355.1 GCA_012035435.1 Sphingopyxis sp.
ATTTATCAGGAGGACAAGATATTCGTGTCATTAACTATATTCTAAAAAATAGAGGGGAGCAGAAAAAACAGTCAATGATATTATTCAAAAAGGGTGGAACAAATTTACTGAAGCTGATATCGAGTAATAATAGTTACTCCTTGTCTACCATTAGAACTACTTTTAAGTTTCCATCTACGTGCCATTTTCAAATGGTGGTCATCCAACCTACTGTTACCGCTACCGCTAATCAACTGTACATTAGTAACATTACCAGAAGCATCAGCATCAACAGAAACCGTTATACTTCCTTCAATTCCTCTATTTCTAGCCCAAGATGGATAACTTCTATTACATCTAACACAAGCTGCATTTCCATCACCGTCACCAACTGAGTCACCACTACCGTTACCCAAACCGTTACCATTTCCAGTATCTGTAGTGTTGGTAGGTGCAGATGCAACATTACCACCAAAGCTTCTTCGTCTCCTTCTCGGAGCATTATCGCTACTTCCACCAATATCAGAAATCAGTTCAACAACTTCGGTCGTTGGTGTTTCATCCAAGTTGAATATGTTAGTCGACTGTAAATAAACATAGATCTCTGCGGAATTATTCCTGAAGACTCTCAAATTAATTTAAAAACCACATCAAAAGCCACCTACATGTAATATTCCTGACAATCCATGTTTGAAATTTCAGCAGATGGGCAATATTCTTCAAACGTACACAGCGTCGTCCAAAACTCGCCGCCGTCGGCCTTTTGCAGGTCGGCCTCGTATTGGGTGAGGACCTCGGCGATATGCTCCTCGATCCGCTGTTTGTCGAGCTCCGCCTCGGCCACGCCGGTGATGAGCGGGATGAGCTTCATCGCCTCCGACAGCGGCAGGTAGAGGCCGCGGAGCACCGCCTGCTTCGCGAGCGCCGTCGCGCTGAAGCTCGAGATCGTCGGGTCGCGCGGCGCGATCGCGAATGCACCCGTGAACGTGTTCGAGATGTCGCCGGTGTTCTGCAGCAGACCGTCCTGGAGCCCGATCGTCGCCGTTTGCGGCACCGGCGACATTGATGCTGGTGGCCCATGTCGAGCAGGACGGCGTTTTTATCGCCAAAGGCGGCATGCACGGGCTGGCCTGCGCCTTGACGCGGGTTGCCGAAAGCCAGGGCGCGACATTCCATTTCGGGCGGGGCATCACCTCAATTGCCACCCATCAGGGGCGGGTCAGCGGCGTGTTCCTCGATGATGAGCGGTTCGAGCCGGCTGATTGCGTGATTTACAATGGCGATGCGAGCGCGCTGGCGGGCGGCCTGCTTGGCACCGCATTGCCGACGCCTGAGCCCGTCAAGCCGGCGGCGCGTTCGCTGTCCGCCATGACATGGGCATTGAAAGCGCGCACGGATGGTTTCACGCCCGCCCACCACACGGTGCTGTTTGCCGATGACTATGAAGCCGAGTTCCGCGCCATTTTCCGCAACCGGACGCTGCCTGAGGTGCCGACAACCTATGTCTGTGCGCCCGACCGCAACGATGAAGGTGTGTTGGCCGATGGAAGCCGCCTCGCGGGGCCGCAAGGTGAGCGGCTGTTTTGCCTGATCAACGCGCCGGCTGATGGCGATTCGCATGTTTATTCAAGCCGGGAGACCGACCAATGCCTGACCCAATCCTTGCGCCAGATGGAGCGCTGCGGGCTGATGGTGACGCCGACGACCGACCCGGTTCTGGCGGCGGCACCCAGCCAGTTCAACAGCCTGTTTCCGGGGTCGGGGGGCGCGCTGTACGGGCCGGCATCACACGGGTGGATGGCGTCGTTCAAGCGGCAGGGCTCACGCACGGCGGTGCCGGGGCTGTATCTGGCGGGGGGCAGCGTGCATCCGGGGCCGGGCGTGCCGATGGCGGCGCTTTCCGGCAGGCTGGCGGCGGAGAGCCTGGTCGAGGACCGCGCTACGACACCACGGTTCCTGCCGGCGGGTATCTCTGGTGGTATGCGGATGGCTTGAGTGATTGCGGGCGCTACGGCATTGCCGTCATCGCCTTTGTGGGTTCGGTGTTTTCGCCCTATTATGCGCTGGCGGGCAGGCGTGAGCCTGCCAACCATGTGTGCATCAATGTGGCACTATATACGCCGCGCCACAATTATTGGGCGATGACCGAGCGCGGCGGCACGATGCCACAATCAGCGCGACGCATTTTCAGGTTGGCCCCAGCACCATGGCGTGGGACGGCACGGCGCTGACAATCGATTTTGATGAAATTTCCGTGCCCAAGCCACCGGCGCAGTTTTTGCCCAAGCGCATTTCCGGTGTCATCCGCTTTGTGCCCGAAGTTGTCACCGATCAGGTGTTTGATATCGATGCGGCAGGCCGCCACCTCTGGCGCCCGATTGCACCCGAGGCGCGGGTCGAGGTCGACATCGCATCGCCCGGCCAACGCTGGCAGGGACATGGCTATTTCGACACCAACTGCGGCGAGCGCCCGGTCGCCACCGACTTCGTGTCCTGGGATTGGGCCAGAGCCCAGACCGCATCCGGACCCCTCATCCACTATGACGTGCTGCGGCGTGATGGCTCGCGGCTGGATCTCGCGCTCGAAAGCGCCTCGACGGCGGGCTGGTGGCCAGTGCTCAGCCACCCCTTGTCCCGATTGCCGGCACCAACTGGCGGGTCACGCGAAACGCCCGCGCCGATCAAGGCTACCAGCCGCGGGTGGTTGCAACGCTTGAAGACACGCCATTTTACGCCCGCTCGCTGGTACGCTCACGCCTGAACGGCTCCGAGGCGCTTCTGATGCACGAGAGCCTGTCGCTGGACCGGCTGAGCAGTCGTTGGGTCGAGACCTGCTGCCGTTCCGCATGCCACGCCTGCGAGGCCGCCGCGCCTGACAGTCCGGTCAATGATCTGCCCGATAAGCGCCACGGACATCTTCATTGTTTGTCCGCTGTGCTTGTCCGGGTCAACGGTTGGTTGCGAATAAGTGTTGTTCTTTCTGCAGTCGACGAAATCTTATCTTAGTATGTCCGCGCTAAAGCAAAGGGGGTTGTGAAGTTCGGTACGCCAAAGGAGGCGTGCGATCATGTTGTCAGCGATGAAGAGAGTCATGCGCCGCTTCGCGACTTGCGATCGAGGCACCTTCGCTGTTTATTTTGGTCTTGCGGTGCTCCCGCTTGGGGGCATGACGGCGGCTGCGGTCGACTACAACCGCGCCTCGAACATCCGTACACAGCTCCAGTCCGCTGTCGATTCCGCCGCGCTCGCTGCCGTGCGCATGACCACCGAGGCCCAGCGCCAGGCCACCGCCAGCGCCGTGTTCTCGGCAACACCAGCATCATCACGCAGGACGGCCGCGTTCGCATCACGCAAACATCGATGTCCCCGGACGCGAGCCGCCACAAGGTGCGCGCCACTGGCCTATGTAGACACCCGTGCGTGGCGCGAATCATCGGCTCGTCCGCCTCCTTCGAATTGGCGTCAGCGCGACCGTCCGTGATCCCGACCTCGAGCAAACCGGACGGA
>JAAUPH010000356.1 GCA_012035435.1 Sphingopyxis sp.
GAAGGGTTATCTGAAGCTGTCGCTGGTGTCGTGCCCGGTGAAGCTCTACTTCGGCGACGGTCCTCGGCCTCGAGCCGGTGTCCTTCAACATGATCCACAAGGACACGCGCAACCGCGTCATCGATGAAGTATCACGACCCGGACGCTCGGCGAAGTCGACCGCGCCGTCTGAGGCGTAACCGAGATCAAGCGTGTACAGGGCATCTTGAAAACCCATCACGCCGAGTCCCACTGGGCGGTGGCGCATGTTGGCGCTCCGCATCCTATGGCGGCCCACCGCTGGGACAGCCGCGCCGTCTTTGCCCGCGGCCGCAGCCCCGATGCGCAGGAAGGGGTGATGAGCTTCCTTGAGAAACGCGCGCCCAATTTCACCGCGAGCGTCGCTCACGATTACCCCCGCTTCGATGAATTTGAAGATGGTCCGGACTATCGCTAAGCTGCGCTGAACCGCCGTTCGCCGCGCTTGACCGTCATCGCATGATGGCCCTTCATCGCCAGCGATTTGGTGCGGATCGTATCGAGCAAATGCCATTCGCCGCGGACAGCGTCGCGCGTCAGTCTGATGCTCATATAGCCGCGGTCCTGCGTATTGGCCCAGGCGAGCTGCGGCGCGGCTTTGCGTAGCGCGGCGACGCGCACGCTTTCGCTCGCCACCGTATTGCTCTCGAACCCTGGCGAGGTGACGCTGTGCCCGGCAAATTCCACGCCGGCCGCTTTGCGATCCTGATCGAGGTTGAACGCCCAGCCAATTAGGGCTGTCGCGCTAAGACACAACAAAATCGCTATCCGCCGCTGCACGGCTTCAGTCAGCCGTTCGCGCGCCGCCGGATAGCCATCCCATGCGTCCATGTTGAGCGGCAGGCCCGCTTGCCCGGCCAGCTTCGCCGTTTCAACACGGCGCTTGACATAGGTGGGTGCGCTGTCCGGGAACCAGCCCGATGCCTCAGCCGGGAAATTGGTTGTTCCCATGATGATCTGCTGCGCACAGATTTGCCAGCGCGTGCCGCTGCGCACCGACGCCGCGATACCGCCGGTCAGCCATGCCTCCTGCTCTGGGCCCAGCAATTGCTGGTCGGCGCTGCGCCATCCGGTCTCGGCGAAGGTCTTGAGCGAGGACGCCATATTGTCTCCCTCGCCAGTCATCCCGTCGAGGTCGAAGGGCTCTGACCGCCCGCTGATCCGCGTTTCGGGCAGGAAAATCGTCGCCAGGTCGCCGATCTGATACTGCCGCCAGCGCGCATCACTGACCGGCATCCATTCGCGGTACACCCGTTCGGCCACCGCCTTGCGCACCGCCCATTCGCCCTCTTTGTCGGGCTGGTGATTTTCGGCGCCGTGCATCCATGCATCATTGGTCAGCTCATGATCGTCCCACTGGCTGATCATCGGATAAAGCTGGTGCAACCGCTGCAGGTCGGGATCGCTGCGATAGGCAGCATAGCGCAGCCGGTAGTCGGCAAGGCTGACCATTTCATGGTCTGGCTGGATGATCCGCCCGGGCAACGCATCGCGCAGGCTGGGGTAGCTGCCAACCGGATACTCATACAAATAGTCGCCGACATGAACGACCAGATCAATATCGCCGCGCGCCGCAGCATGGCCATAGGCATTGAAATGGCCGAAGGGCAGGTTTGAGCAGGAAAACAAGCCAAGCGTGAAACCCTTGCTCGGCCCACCGGGCAGCGTGCGCGTGCGCCCCACCGCCGACATGCTGCCATCGGGTGCGACAAAGCGATAATAATACCAGCGCCCCGCTGAAAGGCCGGTCGCGGCAAATTTGGCACAATGATCCGCCTCACCCCGGGCCATCACTTCGCCGCCAGCGACGATCTTGGCGAAATCATCGGTGACCGACAGCTCGGCGCGCAGATTTGCATCGTTCGCCGCGGCATAGCGGGTCCATAGCAGCACCGATGTCGCCGATGGCTCGCCGCTCGCAACGCCGTGGGTGAAACCCTGCGCCATCATCGCCCGTGCCGCGCCCGGCAATGCGGTTGCCGCAAGACCCGCGGTCCCCAATTTGATCAGCAGCCGCCGGTCCATCGTCGCCCAGTCGCCGTGCATAGTCTGTCTCCTGCGGGTCAGCTCATGATTCCCATCGCCAGCAGCAAAAACAGGAATATTATGACCGTGAAACTACAGAAGAGCAGCAAAAGTACCGTGCGCAGCCCCGCCCCGATGCGCGAAGAACGATAAGCCCCGCGCAGCTGACGGTACATGTGAAAGCCCATATAGGGGATGCCGACCGCAAACAGCGGCCCATTGATGTTTTCGGGCAAGAAGCTCGCGAGCCGCAGCACAACAAACAACAGCATCATGAAGCTGATCGAATAGGTCACAAAGACAAAATGGTCGAACATATGAAACCGGCGGCTGAACGGGTAGAGCAGCCACAGGAACGGCATCGACAGCGGAATCAGCGCCCACGCAAACTTATACGCGTTGGCTTGCAGTTTGTAGAGCAGCAGCCCCGGATTATCGTTGGCCTCGCCAATGCCCTTGTCGATTACGGGGATGCCGGTTTTAAGGTCGGTGATCGACCAGTTGCGCTGCGCTGTATCGCTGATCATCGGCACCGGCCCCGATTCGTCGAGCAGGCCCATGCCCCGCGCGGTCGTGACAATGCCATCGCGCTCCCGCTGGATCGCCTCCACATCACCGCCCGCAGCCTTGGCCTCGGCCAGCTTTTTGTCGACGTTGGCCAGGCTTGCGCGCATCGCGGACCGTGCGCCGTTGATCGTCTCCTGTTGCTGGGCTTCGGACATCGCGTCAAAGCCCGAGGTGCCCGCCCCGACGCTGGCCAGCACCGCATAGGTTAGAAACACAGCGAACAAGAACAGCGCCAAAGGCGAAATGAACGACGCGCGCTCGCCATGGATGTACCGCCGGGTCAGATCGCCCGGCCGCCAGACCAGCAGCGGCAGCGTGTTCCACAACTTGCCATCAAAATGCAGGATCGCGTGAAGCAGATCATGCCCAATCCCAACAAAACTGCGATGCACATGGCTTTTCTGGCCGCAATGGTGGCAATGGCTGCCCACTAGCGCCGTGCCGCAATTGAGGCAGCGCGCGCTGTCATGGCCGACGCCCGTCCCCCGGTCGGGTTCAACCGCGTGAGCGACCAGCCCCGCCGTCACCGCTTCACCGATATTGCCGATTTCCCCCGTCATAGCGCTCAGCTTAGCATCGGCCAGCGCCCGCGCAACGGGGACTTCGCGCCTTGGTGCGAACATGATAAGGCGGCGGCACCATGACCATGATCACCCTTGCCCCCACCGTCCTCGATCCCGAAGCCCCACTCCGAGCGATTCACGTCGGGCGGCAGCAGCGTGAGCTTCATGCGCCGGCACTCCTCGACCAGCGTCGCGATGCGGCCGCTGTCGGCGAGCTCGCTGGTCATCGTCGCGGCCATGAACGCGGCCGGGTGGTTCGCCTTGAGCCAGGCGGACTGGTAGGCGAGCAGCGCATAGGCTGCACTATGACTC
>JAAUPH010000009.1 GCA_012035435.1 Sphingopyxis sp.
TGGAAAACGGCCTCGTCTACGCTCTCGGTGCGAAGGGCACCCTGGTTTGCGTCAACGCCAAAGACGGCAGCGAAGTCTGGCGAACCCATCTGCAAGACGATCTCGCCGGCACGGAACCGCAATGGGGTTATTCCGAATCGGTGCTGCTGGATGGTGACAAGCTGCTTTTGCACGCCCGGCGGTAAAAGACGGCGCCATCGCCGCGCTCGACAAGGCGACCGGCGCGAGCGAAATCACCTCGCCGATGACCGGCGATAAGCAAATCACTTATAATGAGGCCGTCGCCAAGTATTTCCTCGCCGATTATGTCCGCAACCGCGAGGGCTGGATTCCGCAAGCGCGCAAGGAGTTCTTTGAGGGCGTTCTGGCGATGTCGTCGCGCGACGAGCAAGCGCGCTGGACCGCCTTCTATGCCAAGGACAATCCCAAGTCGCCGCAAACGACTTTTACCGATCTCGACACGGTGTTCGTCGCGGTAAAGTCCGTGACCTTCGTATCGAATAAGGTCGCACAGATTCGCTTCACCAAGACACTTCAGCGCGGGGCGACGGTCACCGACACGCCCGCCATTGCGACCGTGACTTACGACACCACTGACACCCCCACGACAGAACAGCAGCGGTTCAAAAACCCTCTCGGGCTGGAAGTACAAACCTACCGCGCCGATCTGGAGGTGACGCAATGAAACGGATAAGCTGCCTGACAGGCATTGCGCTGCTGTTCGCCAGCGCACCGGCGCTGCCGGCCGAAACCCCGCAACCAACAGCGCAAGACAATCGCATTCGAGAGGTCATCTACAGCGACGCTCAGGTCTTCCGCATCGTCGGCGTTTTCCGGTCGGCAACGCAGATCGTGTTTTCGCCTGGTGAGCGGGTCGAACATGTCGCGCTCGGCGATACCGTATCATGGGAAGTCGCCCCGGCCGACAATTCGCTGTTCATTAAACCGCGCGAACTGGCGGGCGCGACCAACCTGATCGTTATCACCCGCTCCACTGCGGGCAGTCGCACCTATACATTCGAACTGTCGGCGCGGCGCGGGGCCATCGGCCCGCGCTCGGCTGACACCTTCTTCAAGGTCGTGTTCCGCTATCCGCGCGAAGAGGCGGCAGCAGCTCAGGCAGCGGCAACCCAGGCCGCCTACTCCCGCGCCGTTGCGCTCGAAGCAGGTGCGATCCACTCGGCGCTCGATATTGCCGTCCTCGAAGGCAAGCGGAACCTTAACTATAGCGTGCAAGGATCGTCGGCACTCCGACCGAGCGAAATCACCGATAACGGGCAGTTTACCGCGCTGCGCTTCCCGAACCAGCGCGAGCTTCCGGCCTTTTTCGCGGTTAATCCCGACGGCAGCGAAAGCATCGTTCCGTTCGATGTCCGCGACGAATTTGTCGTGATCCACGGCGTGTTCGCCCAGCTTCGCCTCCGGCGCGGCAAGGAAGTGCTGTGCGTTTTCAACGAAGCGAAGGATTTCTATGGGCGCGATCCCAAGACCGGCACGGCGTCGAGCATCGTGGAACGCACGTCCCGTGCAGATGATGGGGAGACACAATGATGGCTGACACGACGAAAAGCGAACGGGCGACCGTCGATCAAACCCCCTATCCTGAAGATATCGATCGCGCGCCAGCAGACGAGCGCGCCAGCAAAATGCCGTCGATGCCTGGCACAACAATGGACCCGAAAAAGATGATCGGTTTTGCTGCCGCCGCAGGTGCAGTCATGTTCACGGTGTTGGCGCTTGGAACGGGGCTTACCGGCAATTCGGAATTGCCGCCGGTCAAACCCAAGCCTGCACTTGAGCCTGCGCAATATGATCCGAATACCGTCATCGCCCCGACACTGGCAGGCGCCGCCACCGATCCCAATGCGCCGATACCTTTGGGCGAGCCAATCGTCCCTGCCATCGGCCCGCAAGCT
Organism: Sphingopyxis sp.; assembly: GCA_012035435.1. Next base: position 1,917 of record JAAUPH010000009.1, read on the forward strand.
ACATCGTCACAAGTACCGCCATCCGGTGCGGCGCAGCCCCGCCAGCCATCGCAAGCCGAAGTGCTGCGCGAAGCAGCACGCCGGTCATCGCTGATCGCTTATGGCGGCGAGCGCGGAAACGGGATCGGCAGCCCAGTTTATGGCAATGCCGGTAGTCCGTTCGGTGCGGGAAGCGCTGCCGCGCGGCGAGCCGACCACTCTCGACACCCTCGGGCGCGCTTCGGTGATAGGCCAGACGCAGGCCCGCCCACTTCCTGATCGCAATTTCCTGATAACGGCGGGGAGCTTCATCCCGTGCGTCCTGCAATCGGCGATGGATTCGAGCCAGCCGGGATATGTGAGCTGCATCGTCCCGCGCAATGTCTATTCCGACAATGGCCGCGTCGTGCTCATGGAGAAAGGCACGAAAATCCTTGGCGAATATCAGGGCGGGCTCGATCGCGGCCAGTACCGCCTCTTCGTCTTGTGGACCCGTGCCGTCACCCCGCGCGGCATCGCGATCAATGTCGCGTCGCCCGCAACCGACGCGCTGGGACGCGGCGGCATGGATGGTCGGGTCAATAACTTCTTCTGGCAACGGTTCGGGACGGCGCTGCTGTTCAGCCTAGTCGAAGATGCGGCCACGGTTGGCGCGGAAGCGGTCGGCAACAATGCCTCCAACACCACCCGCGTTCCATCCGACGCGGCTTCGACTATCCTCCAACAGAATGGTCAGATCCGGCCGGTGTTGCGCAAGAATCAAGGCGAGGATGTCGGCATCACCGTTGCGCAGGATTTCGACTTTTCGACCGTTTACGGCCTCAGTCTCAAATAATGGCGGCACCGGGCAAGAACACCGCTGTTCTCTTGCATGTGACCGCACCCTTGCGCAAATATCTCGATGACGAGCGCGTCACCGAACTGGTCATCAACCGCCCGCAGGAAGTCGGCATCGAGCGGCACGGTGGCTGGACATGGGAAAGCGAACCTAGTCTCGATTTCAAAAACTTGATGGCGCTTGCGACCGCCGCCGCCGCATTCACGGCTCAGGACATCACCCGCGAAAATCCTATTGTTTCAACCGTGTTTCCGACCGGCGAGCGAGTACAAATCATCGTGCCGCCCGTCGTCCCCGATGAAACGGTGTCGATCACCGTTCGCAAGCCATCGACAGTCACGATGACGCTGGCGGATTTTGACGCTGCGGGGCTTTTCGTGGAAACACGCATCGCCGAAAAGCAGGTGTCGGCTCGGGAACTGGACCTGCTCGCATTGCTCAAGGCGGGCCGTCATGTCGAGTTTTTCGGCCGTGCCGTAAAAGCCCGGCTCAACATCCTGATCTCGGGAGCAACCGGGTCGGGCAAGACCACATTGTCCAAAGGCTTGATCCAACTCATCCCGCCAGAAGAGCGGTTGCTAACGATCGAAGACACACGCGAACTGATCGTCCCGCACAAAAATGTCGTCCACATGCTCTATGCCAAGGATGGCCAAGGCACCGCGAACGTCACCGCCAAGCATCTGCTCGAATCTGCGTTGCGGATGCGGCCTGACCGTATCTTGCTTCAAGAACTGCGCGACGGGACGGCGTTCTTCTATCTGCGCAATGTGAACTCAGGTCATCCCGGCTCGATCACGACGATCCACGCCGATTCCGCCGAGCTGGCATTCGAGCAACTGACCCTGCTGGTCAAGGAAAGCGAGGGCGGCTCCGATCTGGCGCGCGGCGACATCCGTGCGCTGCTGAAGATGCTCGTCGATGTCGTCGTCCAGACCAAGAAAGAGGGCGGCGAGTTTCGCGTGACGGAGATCTATTATGACCCTGAGAGCAGGCACCTCGCCTGACGGCGGGGCGGCACGATATCTGATTGCCATCCCCTCGGGGCTGCAATCGCGCTAGCCATCGCCAGCATGATCGGATGGGTGGTCTTGGGACTTCCGTTAGCGGCCTACGATCCCATGAAAATGCCCGAATTCGTCTGGTATTATCGCGGCGATCCGCGCGTTGTGAAGGCAATGGCGGGCGGATTGGTGGGCGGACTGACCCTGCTCGCGGGCCTTGCGTACGCGCTGTGGGCGCGCGGTGCTCCGCTCCACGGGGCGGCACGGTTTGCCAACGAACGCGAGATCAAGCGGTACAGATTCCGCTCCGCCACAGGCATTGTCGTCGGGCGCAAGGGCGGGCGCTTCCTGACGTTCGGCGGGAGCGAGCATGTCCTTGTCGAAGCGCGACCCGGTCGGGCAAAGGCGACCGGCATCGTCATCCCCAATCTGCTGACTTGGGCTGGCTCGGTCGTTGTTCTCGACGTCAAGCGCGAGAATTTCGACGCCAGCGCGGGCTACCGCGCCCGCTACGGCCAGCAGATTTTCCTGTTCAATCCGACCGCACGTGACGGCCGCACCGCGCGCTATAATCCACTGGCCTATATCGACCGCAGCGACGCGCAAGACGTTATCATCGAGCTGCAAAAGATCGCGACGATGTTGTTTGTCGCACCCGAACGCGGCGAAGCATTTTGGGCGAACGGCGCGCGCACCGGCTTTGCGGGTGTCGGGGCCTGGATCGCGGAAACCAGCGACGAGCCGCTGACGATGGGTACCATCTACCGCCACCTGACCGAAGGGGACGCACGCAGTTTTTTCAAGAAGGAACTGGCCGATCCTAAAGTCAACCTATCGGCCGGATGCCGAACGGCACTCAGCGATTTTGCCGGTGGCTCTGACAACAGCTTTGCCGACATCAAGAAAACCATCACCAACGTCCTCGGCCTGTGGCTCAACCCGCTGGTCGATGCTGCAACCTCGGCAAGCGATTTCGATCTGCGTGATTTGCGGAAGCGGCACATTTCGATCTACCTCGGCGTATCGCCCGACGAACTCGACCGCATCGCTCCGCTCTACAATCTGCTGTTCCAGCAACTCATCGATCTAAATGTCCGCGAACTTCCCGACGACACCACGCCGGTTCCGGTGCTGGTCATCCTCGACGAATTTGCCCGTCTCGGTCGTGCTTCCGTCATCGCCAGCGCCTTTTCCTATGTCGCGGGCTACGGCATCCGCTTGCTCCCGGTAATCCAGTCGCGCTCGCAATTGCGCGGCGTTTACGGCGAACATGTCGCCGACGAAATCGTCGCCAATTGCGGGATCGAGGTTGCCTTCACGCCCAAGGAACTGCGGGTCGCCAACGAATTGTCGGATCGCATCGGCTATGTCGGGCAGGAAAGTGTCACGCGATCACTCACCATAAATGGCTGGCTCGCTAACCGCTCCAAATCCATTTCCGAACAGCGCCGCGCCCTGCTGCTGCCGCAGGAGCTGATGCAATTTCCGGCAGACCGGCTGATGTTGCTGCGCGGCGGCATCCCGCCGATCATCGGCACCAAGATTTTCTATTTCAAAAGCCGCTTCTTCAAGAAGCGGGCCTTCCCGCCGCCCGTGGTGGCCCCGCTCGAAAGGCAAACGCGGCCAAACATCGTTCTTCGGCCGTTCCGCGATCTGACAGAAGAGGAAGCATCTGGGCATGACCCAATCCTGCCGTATGACATCCGCTCCGAGGATTGTCCGAGCTTCTTTGCCGATCTGCTGACGCTGGATCGCGATGGCAACGCAAGCATCATCATCGAGGAAGGCGACGAGCATGGCTGACACACCGAATGGCAGGGCATCAGCGGGACACGGCCGAACCCCGCCACCCGAGACGTCCAAGGCAAAAGCTGCGCCGAAGAAACCAAGGGGAAAATCGGATACAGCCACCGTCACCGATGACCTCACGGGCAAGTTCCTGCGCGTCGGCAACAAGCTCTATCGTACCTCCGACGATAAAACTCCGATCGTTCGGATCGCGGGCGACCGCCTCAAGGCGAGCAATATCGACGCCCTCCCCGACATCATCCGGATCGCCAAGGCGAATGGTTGGACGTCGATCAAGGTCGGCGGCGGCGATCAGTTCAAGAAAGCGGCCTACCTCGCCGCTGCCGCGCAAGGGCTAAAGGTCGAGAACTACCGGCCAGGCAAAGTCGTCAAGGCCGAAGCCGACCGCCTCCGCGGACGAGTCGCTGACCGCGAGAGGAAGAAAGTTGGCAGAAAGGCGTCGCAACCTCCAAGTGAAATGAGCAGACTCAACGCCCTCGCCGAACGCGTCCTGCGTCAGTCTCATGCCGAAAATGCGCGCGACCCGGACCTGCGCAGCGCGCAAAGTCTTGTCGCCCAGACCATCTCGATTGCCCGTGCGAAATACCCGGATGATCCAGTCAAAACGTCAAAAGAGGTCGAGGCCCGACGCCAGGAAGTCGCCATCCGCATCGCCGAGGGTAACAAGATCGCCGTTGTTCAACTAAAGAGCAGCCAAAACCGTAACGTTCGCGAGAACGTACGTGAGCAGGTTTTGCGACCTGACGAGCGGTCCAAATAAACTGCGAACCGACTACCGAAAATTCCAACATAACTCAAGAATGGCCAAGACAGATTCGACTTTGCTAACATGATCGTGCCTTGGGATTCGGAGCATTCTGAATAAACGACTAAGATCTGGTATGTTCGACAGGCCAGCAAACATTCTGTTAAAAGTTGGCAAGCGATGCTGCTTTCCGATCGTCAATCAGCGCAGTGCCAACATCGCGTTGCAAAATGCAGGTATCGATCGCTGATTGCATCAGCGAACGCACGTTTGTGCCTGGATCAACCTCACAGTCTACAAGCGAGGTTAAGTAGCTTCGACCCATTGCTCAGCCGTATGGCGATGCCGTGAGCGTTACACGGAAATTCCAGTCATCGTGCTGACATCTTTGCAGGCCGCCAATCAAATTGCACCGAGGATGTCTAATTTTGCACCATATCTTTGCGAATCGTCCCAAACGCTTTGCGAACCATCCGTGAGTTCGGCGGGTCTATTTGCATCGTCAGTTTCTGCTGTCACCTGCTGTCGTGTTCGGACCGCCGGACACCCAAATTGCAACCAGAAGGAACAAACCCATGATTCGCAACATTACCCGCACCGCCGTGGCAGCTTTGCTTGCCACCGCTGCCTTTGCCGCGCCGGTCCTCGCACAGGATGGCCCCACCGATATGCAGATCGCTCATATCGCCTACACCGCCGGCAATCTTGACATCCGCTATGCGCATCTAGCGCTGGCAAAGTCGGAAAACCCGGAAGTACGCAAATTCGCCGAACTGATGATTCAAGACCATACGGCCGTCAATGCGCTTGCGGTCGAGCTGCTGACCAAGCTCGGCGCGACCCCTCAAGACAATCCCACCAGCCAGCAGCTGATCGCCGACGCTCGCACGAAGCTTAACAAGATGGCGGCGATGTCAGGTGCAGAATTTGACCGCGCCTACGCCACCAATGAGTTGGGCTATCACCAGTTCGTCAACAAGACGGTGGAAACGGCCTTCATCCCGGCGGTGGATAACCGCGAATTTAAGGACCTGCTCGGTCAGGCTCTGACCGTGTTCAAAGCCCATGAGCAGCACGCGCAGCACATGGTCAGGGTGTTGAAATGAACGGCGTTCCGACCGAGCGCAGCGAATCAGGAGGCCGCACTCGCGGCCTCCTGCGATTGACCGCGACGCTGCTGCCGGTTGTGGCGCTGATGCTTGGTTACCAAATCGATACCAACGACAGCGCCTGGGCAAAAGAGCAATCCGTCACAAAGACTCACATGGTCGAAATTCGTCAGTTCAAATTTTACCCGGCCACATTGCAAGTTAAGCGGGGCGACATCGTCGTTTGGAAGAACATTGACGCTGCTCCACACACGGCCACCTCGACCAAATGGGACTCCGGAAAGCTGAACCGGAACCAGAGTTGGAGCCTGAAGATAAATAGCAAAGGTAATATCGAATATGTCTGTACTTATCATCCAATGATGAAAGGAAAGATCATCGCCAAATAGGTCTCAATAGATAAAAATATTAAATATTTCCTCCTCCAAATCCAAGAGACAATCATGCAACATTTTCGTAACCAGGCGCTATGGGGCGCAGCAACCATGATCCTATCGGCACTTTGCACACCGGCACTGGCGCACCACGTTTCCGTGTCAGGTCCGGCCAATGCTTCGGGCGCAATTACAACCATCAGCCCTGACACACCGCGCTTGGGCGACCTGGTCTTGGCTGCAGACTTATACGTTGAGGATTATGACGCCTTTCCGGACGACCAACTCATTGAGTTTGCCGAAGACGATATTGAAGGCGTCCACAACACCGACACGGCTTATATTTCAACATTGAGCGTGGAATATGGCCTGACGGACGGTGTCAGTTTCAGTGCATCGCTGCCTTTCGTTATTCGGACGGGGATTCGTGAGGCCGGGCATCACAGCGACGGTACCGGACATCCTGAAATTGAGCGGTTAGGAACGGCCGATGGCATTGGCGATCTGCAACTGGGAGCAAAGTTCGCGCTTCTGCGGCGTGATTCCGATGGGATTGGCGTCACCGTCCTGACGGGCATCAGCATTCCCACCGGTGCCACGCGGCAGCGAACTGGCGATGGTGAGCGGTTCGAAACGGAATTCCAGCCAGGTTCAGGGTCGTGGGACCCACGACTGGGTTTAGCGATAGGCAAAAATTTCGGGCCGGTTTCTGCGACGGCAAACGTGCTATACACGTTACGAACCGAAGGGTCCCAGAACACGAATCTCGGCGACCATTTGGGATTCAACGCCGGCCTCGCATGGCGTCTCGGCAAAGGAGCCCACATCCACGATGACGGCAGCTTTGAACGGCACGAGGCACTCGACCTGATCGTCGAGGTCAATGGCGAGTGGGAAGAACGCGAACGCGTCGGCTCAGTGCGTGACACTCACAGCGGCGGCACGCAGATTTTTGTGGCGCCGGGTGTTCGCTACAGCTCTTACAATGGCTGGTCGATCTATACCTCGGTCGGATTGCCGGTGCACGAGGATCTGAATGGAATTCAGAACGAGACCAATGTACGTTTCAAAGTCGGGGTGGGCCTGAGTTTCTAATGCGTTACAGTCGAACTTCATCCACGTTGGGCAAAGGTGGCGTCGCGACCCACCTTTGCCCCGTAGCATTTTGAGCGGGAGCGGGAGCGGAAGAAATGGATCTGTTGAGCGATATTCTGGACTCTCTGGCGCTGCAGGGGCAGTTCTACTTTCGAACATGCTTCAACAGCCCATGGGCCGTCGGCGTGCCGAATTACGCGTCCGCCATCCGCTTTCATTATGCCGTGCAGGGCGAGTGTTTTGTCCGCTGTGGCGATGGCGAGGCAGTCCATTTGCGACAGGGCGATCTAGTGTTGATCCCGGCTGGCGCGCCGCATGCAATTTCCGACACGCCTGAAGCACGGCCCGTCGCACTGGAGACTGTCCTGCGCGATAGTGGATATGTCGGCAGCGGCACCCTGATCGTTGGTCAGGGATGCGAGCGGGCGGCGACCCAGCTGATGTGTGGACATTTTACCTTTGCCGAAGGCAGCAATCACCCGCTGCTCCGATCGCTTCCGCCACTCATTCATCTTAGTGCCGGCATGCGCAGTGCGTCCTTTTGGCTTGACGAAGCGCTGCGGTTGATGGCGCGGCAAATGGCGGACGAAAATCCGGGCTCTCTGGCAGTCGTACGACGTATGTCCGAAATCATTTTCATAGAGACAATCAGGGCGTGTTCGTCGCAATCTGCTCAGCTCAACGGGCTGATGGAGGCATTGGCCGATCCAAAGATTTCGCGCGCGATTCAGGCGATGCACCGCGATGTCGCGACGCACTGGACCGTGGATACACTCGCCAGTGAAGCTGCCATGTCGCGCAGCCGGTTCGCCGCCCGGTTCCAGGAGCTGGTCGGCTGCGGTCCGCTTACTTATCTTGCCGAGTGGCGCTTACAAAAAGCCTGCTCGTATCTGCGTGAAGGCCGACTTTCGGTACAGGAGGTGGCGGGACGAATCGGGTATCAGTCACCGGCGGCTTTCACACGCGCGTTTACGAATATGTTTGGCGAAACACCCACCGGATTCCGCAACCGACTAGCCGCATGAATATGCACATTGTCCCATTAAGTTTGCAATGAATCCGAATGTATTGCGCATATATTGTCTTATAGTCCCGTTTCATTCATCGCCTGTTTGTCGAAACTGCAAACAAGGAGACAGACATGCAACGAATTTCATCACTGCCCATCGACACGACAAACGAAGCAGTAGCACCGCTCTTCAGCGCCATTCGCACCAAAATGGGCGGTGTACCCAACATCTTGCGAACAATGGCACAGTCGCCGGTCGCTCTCGAAGCCTATCTCGGTTTCAGTGGCGCCCTCAGCAACGGCCGCTTTACGGACGCGCAGCGCGAATTGATTGCCTTGCTGCGGCGGGAGAGAATAGCTGCGATTATTGCGCGTCGGCGCACACAGCGCTGGGCACGATGGCCGGACTGGATCAAGACGAAATGCGCTTGATCATTGAGGGCGGCGATCTTCCTTCCAGTGCCGGTGCAATCGTCGCCATGGCGCGCAATATCGTCAAGCAGCGCGGCGTAATTAGTGATCACCAAATTGCTGCATTCTATCAGGGTGGCTTCGACGAAGGCCAGCTCGTGGAACTCATCGCTGTGGTGACGATGAACATTTTCACCAATTACTTCAACCATATTGCTGCAACCGAGATCGACTTCCCGGTTGTGTCGACCAAGGCCGCCTGAGCGGCCAACCTTCACACCTCAAACCTCATATCTGGAGAATACGCATGAAGAAGCCGCTTTTGGCCGCGCTGGTCGCTGCCCAACTCGTATCGCTCGCCTCGCCCGCGCTAGCCGTCGAAGAGAACAATGTTTCCAATGGCCTGACCGCCGCCGGTGCGCCGCTCGGACTGCACGGTGTTGACCCCGTTGCGTTCGTCAACCTGAACAATCGCATCGAGGGAACGGCTAAGTTCACAGCCGTTCACGACGGTGTCGCCTATTACTTCACCTCGCAGGAAAACCTCGAAGCGTTCCAAGCCAGCCCTGGTCGCTTCACGCCGCAAAACGGCGGTTATTGCACTTTCGGCGTGTCCGTTGGCAAGAAATTCGACGGCGATCCGCGTTACGCCGCCGTTGTCGGTGGAAAGCTCTATGTCTTTCTGAATGAAGATATTTTGAAGGCGTTTCAGAAAGATCAGCTCGGAACGATCCGCAAAGCGGAAACTAACTGGCAGCGCATTCGCAGCTCGGCGGCATCGTCACTCTGACATGCCCGCCCGGATGGCGGCGGCCTAAGGCCGGATCCCGACCCCCCTCCCTTCGGCGCATAGGGGTCGTCGCCATCCCCAACTTCAAAGGAGATTTTCGATGAACATTCTTGATCATATCAGCCTTGGCGTTCCTTCAATCGCAAGAGCCCGCCAATTCTATGACGCCGCTATGGAGGCCCTCGGGCTGTCTTGCCTTGCCGCGAACGACGCATTTGCCGCCTATGGCAAGGATACGGTGCAGTTCCTGCTCATGGTTCCTGCCGACGGCGAAGCCTTCACGCAGGGCAACGGCACGCATGTTGCGTTCCGGGGCGATACAACGGCCATAGTCGATCAGTTCCACGCCGTTGCGATGCAAAATGGTGGGGCATGTGCCGGCAAACCCGGACCGCGCCCCGACTATCCCGCGAGCGACGTCTATGCGGCCTTCGTTCGCGACCCCTTCGGGCACAAGCTCGAAGCGATCCACAATGGCTTTGCCGCGTAAGGGAGCAGAGATATGGAACAGGCCTATCACTTCCTTGCCCTGTCGGGTGTCTTCACCGTCTTGATGTGGGTTCCCTATATCGTGTCGCGCTTGTTCGTGTGGGGAATCGGGGATTTCCTCAAGAACTATCCCGAAGGTTATCCCGCACAGGAACCGACGCCGCCCTTGTGGGCGCAGAGGGCCAAGCGCGCCCACCTCAACATGGTCGAAACTCTGCCTGCCTTTGTGGCGGTAGTAGTGGCCGCGGGGATGCTTCCTGACCGGATCGACGCAGCTTTCGTCGGCCAATGCGCCATGGTTTTCTACTATGCGCGGGTGGTCCATTACATCGTTTATGCGCTTGGAGTGCCCTACCTTCGTACACCGACCTATCTGGTATCATGGGCAGCAATCCTTGCCATCGGAATCCAACTGGGCTGATGCGTTGGCATTCGGGAGAAGGCGCGAGACAATGACGACAGATCGGAATGACAGCATATTGCTCAGCACAATAAGGAGCTGTTCGCAATGTCCGGATCTGCCGTTGGGTCCGCGCCCCATCCTGCAATGGCAGCCCGATGCACGGATCTTGATCGCCGGTCAGGCGCCGGGACGTGTCACTCACGAAAAAGGCGTTCCGTTCGACGATCCGTCAGGAGATCGGTTGCGCAGTTGGCTGGGGGTTGACCGCAACACGTTCTACGATCCGACCGTGTTCGCCATCGTGCCGATGGCATTTTGCTACCCCGGCACAGGCCATTCGGGTGACCTGCCGCCACCGCCCGTCTGTGCCCGGCTATGGCGCAGTCAATTGCTCGAACCCATGCAAGGCCTCCAGCTGACAATCATCGTCGGTCAGTATGCCGCCGCCTGGCACTATCCCGATCACAAAGGCACGCTGACGGGACTTGTCTGTCGTTGGAGGAATTGCTTCCCCAAGGCGGTGGTCCTGCCACACCCAAGTCCCAGAAACCGAATGTGGTTGTCCCGCAATCCATGGTTCGAAGACAACCTGATACCGCAGCTAAGGGAACGCGTTGCCGAAATCATTGCGGCCATCCAGCCGCCTGCGGCCGGACCGCTGTAACCAGAGGCGCATGTTGCTGGAATTGAAGAAAGGTAGTTATGAAACGTCGGTTAAACTTTGCGATGGCGCTGATCAGCATATATGGCCTGTCCGATGCCATGGCCGCTGACCGCCAGGTGGCGATCGAAGCAAGCGAGGTAAACTGCGCCGCTCCGACCGTGCCGCTCCTCATCCGCAATGTCACGGCCATCGATTTTCGTGGGGAACGACCCACTATTTCGGAAAATGTGTCGGTGCTGGTAGCGGATGACCGGATTTCGCGAGTCTTTCGGCACGACGAACCTCTCCCTCAAATAGCAGGCAAGATAATCGACGGCACAGGTATTACGGTGATCCCCGGGCTGCACGACATGCACGTTCACATTTGGGATCAGACCGAGCTTGCTGCCAACCTGATGCATGGGGTCACGACTGTCCGGAACATGTCTGGAATGCCGTTTCACCTGCGGTTGAGCGAGCAGGTAGAAGCGGGTGAGGTTTGCGGATCACACCTTCTGACCAGCGGCCCGATCCTCAACAGCAAGGGTCCCGACAGCCAGATTTACCATCAGCTCGTCGAGACAGAGAAGGAAGCCCGTGGCGCCGTTCGTCAGCAATATGCGGTAGGGTTCCGACGCCTCAAGATCTATTCGAACCTTTCGGGTGCAGCCTATCACGGCGCGCGGGACGAGGCACACCAGTTGGGGATGATCGTGACGGGGCATGCCCCCGAGGGAGAGCGGCTTTTCGACGCCAAAGGTCAGCCGCAATTTACACTCGACTTCGGTGTGGCCGTGACAGACGGTTTCGAAACCATCGAGCACGTCGAAGCCATTGCTTGGCATGGACTTAAGGGCGCGGCCGATCATGCAAGAGCAAGGGTCCTGGCGCGCCGCATCGCTGCAGAGAAGGGCACCGTCACCCCCACTCTTGTTGCGCACCTCAACCTTGTCGAGGTGGCGCAATCGAGAGGAGCCTATGCTAATCGCGGCGGTGTGGAAACTATGCCGCCGCTTGCGCAGCTAGTGGCCGGACCGTCGATTTCCCGATGGTCCCAGGCGCAAGCTCTGCCCGAGCGCAAGAAGCACGAGTTTTTCATGGAGTTTACCCGGATTCTCGATGAAGAAGGTGTAAAACTGGTGGCCGGAAGCGATGCTGGCATATTCACCAATATCCCGGGCGAGTCGTTGCTCGACGAACTCGAACTTCTGGCGGACGCGCTTGCATCCCCCTCCAAGGCGATCAAGGCGGCAACCGCAACGCCTGCCGAAGTGCTCGGACGCAAGGATGAAACTGGATGTCTCGGCGAGGGGTGCGCGGCTGATCTTGTGCTCTATCGCTGCAACCCAATGATGGACATCAACTGCTTGCGGCGCCCGGAAGCGGTGATCATGCGCGGCAGGCTGTTCGATGCCGATCAACTGCGCGGTGAAAGGGGATTGCGCGCGCTCGCCGCGGATCACAACAACGAACGGACCTTCACCAACGTACTCGACGGATTTGCGGCGCAGGGGAACCCGGTCACACCGCAACAACTGGGTGAAGCTATCAAGGGCAGTTTGCCGTGACTGCCTCGAACGATCTCTCCACGGGACGGCTTCGGAACGTGAGCTGTTGGGCGTCGGTTGCACTGTCGGCCGCGCTTGCCGTTGCGCCAGCAGCGGGATATGCAGAAATGCTACCGGAGGAATATACAATTGCGATCGATGCCGATGACCCGCTTCGACTTCGCGGCTCTCTACGGCTGGCAAATAGCGACACGATAGTCTGGCCTGCGCGTAAAGGGGATGTCGCGGCGTTCGACCACATGCGTTGTTCGGACGGACGGATGGCCAAGGCGCTGCAGTCTGGCTGGCAAATCCCGCAAGGGTGTCGGCAGATCGAATGGGATGTCCGAATCGGCGAACTAAATCAGTCGCCAACCGATGCTACCTTGCCGCAGTCTGGGCATGATCCCCGATACGGCTTCTGGCTGATCTCCGAAGCGTCAGCCTTGATCCGGCGAAGCGACCAATCGGCCGAGATCGCGGTGCGAATTTGCGCGAGCGGTGCTTGCCGGGACAGCACGCCGTTGGTCCTGCCATCGGCGCATCAACCGCCGCTCTATGCGGCGATTGGAGAAGAACCTGTCCTTGTCGCTCGGCATGGTCCCGTGACGGTCAGGGTGCATGGCGCGCGGCCAGACGTGCCCGGCATTGACGCCTTTCCGGACGCGCTCGCCGACACGATGGCGCTCTGGGGACATGCGCTTGGCGCCCCGCCCGGCCCAGGTGCCACCTATGACTGGGTTTGGTTAACACCTGCAGCGAACCAACCACCCGGTTTCTACGCGAGCGCCGGGCTCGAGACATTCGTGAGCCAGTTGGTGGCGCCGGAAAACCCCGAGGATGGTACACCTTCCCGCTTGAGGGCGATCATCTGGGCCGGGGCTGCGCATGAGGCGTTTCACAGCGTGAGCGGGCGCCTGGCAGCCGATTGGCCCGCCTGGGTCAACGAAAGTCTCGCCAGCTACTTCGCGCTGGAAAGTGCAAAGCAGTGGCTTGACGCTGCCGATTTTGCTTGGATCGAGCGCCAGTTCGCGCTCCATCCGGAAGCGCCGACCCTGCAAGAGGCACAACGCCGGTACGAGACGGGTGACGGCAGCCAGCGGCCGCACTTCTACGTGGTCGGCGTGCATTTCTGGCGCGCCGTTGCCGACTTTCTCGACGGCGCCGGTCCGGGGCAGGCGAGGCTTGCAGGGGTGATCCGGCGCAGCAACGGCTTCGCGCAGGTCGATCTGACCGATCCGGTCGCACTCATCCGGTCGATCGAGGCAAGCGGTCGCGGGAAGCTCCGCCGAGGCGCGCTGTCTGCTCGATGGGGGCAACTGCCCCGATAGTCCGAAGGAGCATACGGAATGAACGTTTCGCCTCCTATTTGGGCCCGGTCAACTTCTCCGGCTCTTCGGTTCGTTCGCCTGTCAAAGATCGATCCACAGGTCCTGCTTGATCACATGTCGGATCGTCGGATCGCCCGCCATCTCCCGCTGCTTGGCACCGGCTGGGATATAGAAAGGATCACAGCGTTTGTGCAGGTGAAGGAGCAATGCTGGGAGCGCGATGGTCTGGGGCATTGGGCAATCCTGGCCGACCAAGTCTATGCCGGCTGGGGCGGCTTCCAGAAGGAAGGCGATGACTGGGACTTCGGATTGGTGCTGCGGTCGGAGTTTTTTTCGCTGGGCCAGCGAATTTTTGACGAGGCGGTCACGTGGCTGTCGGCGCATCGCGATATCGGGGACGTGACGTTCCTGTTACCGCAATCGCGCTCACGGCGCGTTCCCGAACGTCTTGGCGCTAGCTTATGCGGGGAGACGACCTATGCCGGAATCGCCTTTACGAAATGGTCGGTCCCAGTCCCGCCGTGCGCAACACGGCCTTCTCCCTCCTGATGAATGGTAGTGGAGTAGTCCCCATGCTCTCAAGGCGTGTTGCCATATCCGCAAGTCTGGTGTTTTTGCTGAATGCAGGTGTCGCGCTTGCCGACCAAGGCCCACCACACGGAATAGAGCAGCCGGACGGTCTGTCCGGGGTGACCGCCCGGCCTGCAGTTCATGCAAAGCGTCCGGCATTGCGGATCGAGCTGTCAGACTATGAACAGTCTGCGCAACTAGCCGGTGCAGGCGGCAACCGGCCGACTTTCGCAGTCTTCGATATTCCCTTCGCGAACGGGGTAATCGAGGTCAACATCGCAGCCGAAATCAACGGGAGGGGCGGCAAGGATGCTAGAGGCTTTGCCGGAATCGCCTTTCATCTGACCGATGACGGCGAAGCATTCGAGGCAATATATCTGCGCATGGCAAACGGAACAGCAAACACGCCACCTCCGCCCGCGCCCAGGAACGTACGCGCGGTCCAGTACATTGCGCATCCAGGCTTCCATTTCCCAGAGTCGCGCGTCGAGCGGCCTGCACACTACGAAAAGGCGGCCAATGTCGCGCTGGGCCGTTGGTATAATCTTCGGCTGGAAATTGACGGTTCGAACCTGAGGGCACTTGTTGACGGCATTCCGGTTCTGACCATTGACGATTTGCGACGTGCCAATACGCGCGGTGCGATCGGTCTATGGGTAGGAGACGGCACGCGCGCGCACTTTGCCAATCTAAGAATAGACGCCGCGCAACCGTGAATGAAAAAGTCTTGGCCGGTATCTCAGCATCATGTGGTCAAACTCCTTGACCGCGCTCGTGCCCTGTCTCTTCTATTGATATATTGTCCGCCGCTTTGCACTTGAGTTCAAGCCGTCGTTGATGTCGTGAAGCGAACACTTCTGGCGTGGTATTCATGCTCGGATGCCTTTCGAGGAAGGTGCGAACATCGTCAGCAAGCGACCGGTCGTCGGCTTGCCCGGTGGCGTCCAACGCAGCAGCGCCTTGCTCGTATGCCTTGCGTATCTCTCGCCAACGAAATGTGCCAGCTGCAATGAACGGTGGTAATTGATCCTGGCCTCGCGCCACAGCGATTGCGTGTTCATTGGTGCGGCGGTCGGACTGGGTGATCTGGCGCCCCCCTTCTGCACGCAACCGTGCCCGCAATTTGACCAGCGCCATGCTCGATCCCGCGATACCTTGTCCGCGCGCACGCCTCGGTGTTGCCTCAGCAGCGACGCCCCGCGCGCGCAGCTCACGGGCAAATCGCTCTCGAAAGCGATTAAGCTGAACCGGGCGGGGATTGAACCGGGTGCGGTCCAACCCCTCGGCCTGTACGGTCATATGGACATGCGGACGCGGCGTGTCGGTGTGAAGCGCCAGGACGTAATCGTGATTGTCGCTCAGCTCGGCATGGG
This sequence comes from Sphingopyxis sp., assembly GCA_012035435.1. The sequence continues at coordinate 17,436 of JAAUPH010000009.1, forward strand.
CAAGCGCGCGGACGGCTCCCAGCACCTTGACCGGGTCGGTGCCAGCGGGCATCGAGAAGATCAGCGACACCGACGACACTGTAGGTCGTGACCGCCATTGGAGGGTGTCGCTCCACTCCGCCGCGCGCTCGGCGATGTCGTCCTTGCTGGTGAGGATTTCGCCGTCGCGGGTTTCGATACCCAATGCACCCTTGCGCCCGATGTAATCGAGATGGGCTTTGACGTGGCTGCCACCGCGCTGGCGACCCGTTACCTTGACCACCACCTCGGGCGCCTTGCGCACGATCCGCGCCAGCTTGGCGCGTGCGGTCGGTCCGGTCGCAACACCGTAGCTGGCGTAGAGCGGAATGCGCTGCTGGCCGTTCGGATCGTGAATATAGCGCACTCGAAACGCAGGACGGGTCGCTTCCCATAAGGCTGATTCCAGGCTCATCAGTCCGGTACTGCCCAATAGCTGATATCGCCACGCATCGCATCGCCAACCGCTGTCACCTGCTCGCAAATCTCCATCCGCATGTCAGCGATCCGCCGCAGCTCGGGTTCGATTTGCTTGTCGCCGGTTTCGAGCATGGCCGTGTTGGCGGCCTTCATCGCCTGATTGAGATTTCGGCCGATACGCAGCAACTGCATCCTGATCGGCGCAAGTTCAGCCAGCAGCCCGTCATCGACGCGCGATTTTAGAGCCAGGTGGCGGCGCACCAAGGCCTTGATCCAGCCCGCGCGGTCAGTCGAACGCTGCGCCGCCCGAACCTCGATTACGGCGATCTCGACATCGGTGAACCGCAAGGAAACCCGATTGCGCGCAGCTCCCTCTGGGCGGTCGATAAGCGGTCGACAATCGCTCTCTTGTAAGGCTCGTTCGATCATTTGCCGCACCAGCACGCTGCGTCCGCCGCGTCCGACCGCGAGCCTGTCGAACGCCGCGAGCGCATCGGCGTCGAGCCGAATGCTGAGCATCGCGGTGTTCGGCAGGGGTTTTGTCGCCATCAAATATGCCCGGTGAAACGTCCGTTGAAACAGGGGCAATGTAAGACAACACGCGCCGCTAGGCATATCCTGCAATAAAGACAAATCAGACAAACCCCCTAAGACAAGCGCACCCAAAGCGGGTTTCTTCTTCAGACAATAAGGAGCTTCGGGTGCGCTTGGGGGTTTGACGTTTCAGACTGAGCGGGAAGCCGGGCTTCCCATGCCGGCTGAAGATCGCCGGACGATTTCATGCTGACGGCTGGCGGTCGCGCTCCCCCATTCGGCGATCTCGCCAATTGTGCGACCGCAGCCGGTGCAGACGCTGGAACTGGTATCCAGCGTGCAGATGTCCTTGCATGGAGAAGGCGGGCGCGAGGTCACTTCCTGCTAAAGCCTAATGTAACTCTTGGGTCGTAGCTGACGGCTCAAGGGTTAGTAGTGGATACCGTTCAATCCAGCGTTTGGACGACACACGGTCAACGAAGATTGGGTGCTTGTTTGCTTGAAACGCTGGCGTCGGTCGGAGCCGTAAAGCGAAAAGGTCGTCAAGGCCGAAGGGGGCGTTGATCTCGACCAAGCCCGAAGGCCCCAATCGGGCCGCGACTGCCGTTGCCGTCTCTGGCCAGTGTCTCATCGCATCCACAATTGAGGTATAAGGTGAATCGCCATTGCGGTGGTGCATCCGAGCTTGGTTTTTAACCGACCACAGCAATTCGGGCATTACGTCCTGAAGCTCCAGTTCAACGCGCAGGTCGACTCCGTCCAGTGTTGGCTCGTTACGGAACCATATGACATCGACATCGCCGTGCGGGGCTGTCGTTGAATATCCGTGAAGGTGATCCCAAACCGCATCACGAGCAAAACCTGCACCAATCCAGCAATCAGGAAGTCCGCATTCGGCAACAACCTGCAAGGCCCGTCGCCGAAGCGGGTCGGATAGAAGTAGCGTTTCGAGGAGTGCGGTCTGATCCATCGGCATTCGCTATAAGCCGTCAGTTCGGCAACGGCACCTTTTTCATTGCCTGAATGCCGTTATTCGATTGTCTATTCAGAACCCGACAAAGTCCCGCCCGGCAGCGCCGGGCGGGGCGTGGGTGCTTTGGTCAGTGGCCGTTCGAGGTGCGGGCGCGCGACCAGATCAGGTTGAAGGTCTTGCCGTCTTCGTCGGCGAACAGGCTGGCGAAGATCGGGGCGGTGAAGCTGGGATCGTCGAGCTTGATCGAGAGATAGTCGCGGCCTTCCTTGGAGGTCTTCTGCCAGCAGGCGCCGATCTCGGCCTTGGCCACGAACACCCGGTGCGACGGGGCGTTTTCGTTCTCGCTCGCTTCCTCGGCGACGATGGTGACGTTCTTCTTCTGCAAGCTCATCGTGACGATCTCGCCGGTGTAGTTGTTGTCGCCGGACTTCTTGAAGGTGCCGATATTTGCCATGATGCTTCTCCTTGGGTTGGTCGAACCCCGCGCTCATTCGCGGCCTCGATGGCTGGTTGAAGGCAGGGGCTTGCACCGCTGCACCCGGAGGGCCGCAACGCAGTGGAGGACGGGGCAGTCCGGGGTTTCTTGGTCCGCGAGGAATGGGCGCAGCCCAGGGGAAGAAAGTTCGGGCTGCCCCGTTGCAGCAAGGGGCAAGAGGCGCAGCCGTCCCCTGCCAACCAAAGCCATTGACGAGGCCGTGGGTGGGCGCGGGTTCTGACCTTCGCGCGCAAGGAGTTCTGGCAAGGATCGGTTGGCGAATTCAACGTCTGGCTGACGCACCTGCTGGCGGAACTGGCAGATGGGCTTGCCCGATCAAGACGCGGCAATCTGCCGATCGTGCCGTGAATGAAAATGCCAGGTCGCGCCGCATCGTCGTGGCTAACGGTGACGGGGACGCTGGCGCAGATTGGAGGTAGGCTGCGGGAGACTCCGTCAGCCCCGAGTCCCGCCCCGCCCTGATCCGCCTGCCTATTCGCGGATGAAGACCGGCATCGGCATCATCCGGTCAGGTTCGTGCCACACCGCGATACATATGACCGAGGCACCCAAGCCCCGTCCGGCGCTGCCGGACGAGGCTTTGTGGCGCTGGTGGCGCGGACGGAAGCGGCAATCGCGCTGATAGTTGACCTGCTGGCAGACGGGCGAACAATTGCGGAGTTGACGTGAGGTTCACCCGCTTTGTCGGCATCGACTGGGCCGATCGCAAACACGACGTGTGTCTGCAAGCGGCCGGCTCGAGCAAGCGCGAGCTCGCTGTGCTGCCCCACCGGCCCGAGAGTATCGGGCAATGGGCCGAGGGGTTACGGCGACGCTTCGGCGGACGCGGCAAACGCCTCGCCGATCAAGACTCGATGACGTGGGCCGTGCTGAGCTCGACGCGTTCCTGGCTGCCCTCGGCTCAGGAGCGCAGCTGCCCGCGGCGGTTGATCGATGCCACGGCCGGATCAGTTGCGACCGCGCTGGCGGGGGGAACTCGACAGACTGAGGGCAACCGGTCTGAAGCGGTTTGCCGACTTGATCGCCGCCAATATTCGGGAACTTTTGCCAAAGGCGATTCGCCAACGCCCGTAAATGGTGCGGATTCGGGCAATTCGACGGGCAAATCCGC
>JAAUPH010000357.1 GCA_012035435.1 Sphingopyxis sp.
CGGCAAGCCTCGACCTGACCCCCAAAAAGGTTCTGCGGCGGGGGACACCGGCTTGCGCTCCTCGGTGATGTGGTCCAGATGCTGACGGGAGATCCCGAGCAGCGCGGCGATCTCGGTCTTGATCCGGCCGGTCGCGGGGATGACCACCTCGCGCAGCGGCTCGCCCGGGTGCGCCGGGCAGCGATCGAGGACAGGTTGACCGATGGCCCCCGATCTGCCGGTCGGTGTCGCCCCGGCGCTATCCGATCCGGCGCTGATCAATTTCGTCGCACAACAGGGCAAACCGCGACGTGGGTGACGAGCGTGTGCACCGGCGCCTTCCTGCTCGGCGCAGCAGGTCTGCTGACCGGCAAACGCGCGACCTGCCACTGGGCCTATACGCAGTTGCTACCGATGGTGGGTGCGATACCCACGCCGGGCCGCGTGGTCGAGGATGGCAATATCATCACCGCAGGCGGCGTCACGAGCGGGATCGACTTCGCCCTGACCCTGATCGCACGCGAAGCGGGCGAAGAGATCGCGCGGATGATCCAGCTCGCACTGGAATATGATCCTGCTCCGCCTTTCCCCGGCGGTCACCCTGACAGCAGCCACGCGGCGGTGACTGACGCGTTGAGAGCACGCGTATATGACAGAGCTGCGGAGGATATGCGCGCGGCATTGGCGCAGGGAAATTAGGGACTGTCCCCAATTTCCCCCAACACAAACCTCACAGAAAAGGGCCGGAGGTTTCCCTCCGGCCCTTTTCTGTTCCGACCGGATGGCCGAGCGGCTGGACCCCGGCTCGGGGGCCGGGGTGACGACCTTATGGGGTCGTCAGAAGTCCATGCCGCCCATGCCGCCCATGCCGCCGCCGCCCATGGGCATGGCGGGCTTGTCTTCGGGCAGTTCCGAGATCGATGCCTCGGTGGTGATCAAGAGACCCGCAACCGATGCCGCATTCTGGAGCGCGGTGCGCACGACCTTGGTCGGGTCGATCACGCCGGCTGCCACCAGATTTTCATAGGTGTCGGTTGCCGCGTTAAAGCCCTGGGTCACATCACCGACGCGCAGCAGGTTGCCAGCAACCACCGCGCCGTCAACACCAGCGTTGCTCGCGATCTGACGCAGCGGGGTTTCGATCGCCTTGCGGACGATGTCGACACCGCGGGTCTGGTCGTCGTTGGCACCTTTCAGGCCGTCGAGCGCCTTGGTCGCATAGAGCAACGCGGTACCGCCGCCGGGGACGATGCCTTCTTCCACCGCAGCGCGGGTCGCATGCAGGGCATCATCGACGCGGTCCTTGCGCTCCTTCACTTCGACTTCCGACGCGCCGCCAACCTTGATCACGGCCACGCCACCAGCAAGCTTGGCAAGACGCTCTTGCAGCTTTTCGCGGTCATAATCGCTGGTCGTGGTTTCGATCTGCGCACGGATCTGTTCGACGCGGGCTTTGATGCCGTCATGGTCGCCAGCGCCATCGACGATGGTGGTGTTGTCCTTGTCGATCGTGACGCGCTTGGCCTGGCCGAGCATGGGCAGCGTGACGCTTTCCAGCTTGATGCCCAGATCTTCGCTGATCATCTCGCCCTTGGTCAGGATCGCAATGTCCTGCAGCATCGCCTTGCGGCGATCGCCAAAGCCGGGGGCCTTGACCGCTGCGACCTTGAGGCCGCCGCGCAGGCGGTTGACCACGAGCGTCGCGAGCGCTTCGCCTTCGATATCTTCGGCGATGATCAGCAGCGGGCGGCCCGACTGCACGACCGCTTCGAGGATCGGCAGCATCGACTGAAGGCTGGTCAGCTTCTTTTCAAAGATGAGGATATAGGGATCGGCGAGCTCGACGATCATCTTTTCCGCATTGGTGATGAAGTAGGGCGACAGGTAACCGCGGTCGAACTGCATGCCTTCGACGACATCGAGTTCGAATTCGAGGCCCTTGGCTTCCTCGACGGTGATCACGCCTTCCTTGCCGACCTTTTCCATCGCTTCGGCGATCTTCTCGCCGACTTCGGTGTCGCCATTGGCCGAGATCACGCCGACCTGAGCGATTTCGGCGGTGCCGCTGACGGGCTTGGAACGGCCCTTCAGGTCTTCAACAACCTTGCCGACGGCGAGGTCGATGCCGCGCTTCAGGTCCATCGGATTCATGCCGGCCGCAACTGACTTCATGCCCTCGCGGACAATCGCCTGGGCGAGCACGGTCGCGGTGGTGGTGCCGTCACCGGCGCTGTCGTTCGCCTTCGACGCGACTTCGCGCAGCATTTGCGCGCCCATATTTTCGAACTTGTCCTTCAGTTCGATTTCCTTGGCGACGGTAACGCCGTCCTTGGTGATGCGGGGTGCGCCGAAGCTTTTGTCGATGACGACGTTGCGGCCCTTGGGGCCCAGCGTAACTTTTACCGCGTCGGCCAGGGTGTCGACACCGCGCAAAATGCGCTCACGCGCGTCGCGGCCAAATTTTACGTCCTTAGCAGCCATGGGGATGCTCCTTTTCAAACTGGCAGAAAACTGCCGAACTTCACAGTGAAATCAAAAAAGCGCGATCAGGCGATGACGCCCAAAATATCGCTTTCTTTCATGATCAACAGCTCTTCGCCGTCGACCTTGACCTCGGTGCCCGACCATTTGCCGAACAGGATGCGGTCGCCCGACTTCACGTCGAGCGGGGTGACCTTGCCATCATCGGCGCGGGTGCCGGTGCCGACGGCGACAACTTCGCCCTCTTGCGGCTTTTCCTTGGCGGTGTCGGGGATGATGATGCCGCCGGCCGTCTTTTCTTCGGCTTCGATACGGCGAACGAGCACGCGGTCGTGCAACGGACGAAATTGCATGGATGTCTCTCCGAAAAATGCAATTGAAGATGATGATTGGCACTCACGCACTGCGAGTGCCAACTCTGCGCATATGGGTGGGGCACACGACTGGGTCAAGGCACGTTCAGCGAAAAATTTCCGTCCTTTCGGCGTAACTTTATCATCAATCCCGCCGAATTGTTTGTTGAGCCGCCGTCATGGCGTTCTCCCGGTCCAACCCGACCGATTTCAGGGTATACTTATCGGAGGTTATATGACTGCTTCCCCGTTGAAGATCGCTGCCGCGATTGCGGCTTTGTCAGCCGCCGCAGCAATCGCCGCCACCCCGGCGACTGCCGCTGCGGGTGCCAAGGAAAAATGCTATGGCGTTTCGCTGAAGGGCAAGAATGATTGCGCCGCTGGCCCGGGCACGAGTTGCGCCGGCTCATCGACCGTGGATTATCAGGGCAATGCCTGGAAATATGTCGAAGAGGGCACCTGCGTGAAAATGGGCGGTTCGCTCGCCGAGCGTAAGGGCAATGCCAAGCCAGTTCCGGTCCGCGGCTAGTCAGCGGACGGACATTGCGGATGAACCCTGACTTTTTGGCGCTGCGGCCTAACGGCCCGTTTTGCACCCTGCCGACGGGTGCCGGGATCGGACTGAAGCCCCAGCATTATGCCGAACTGCTTGACCCTGCATC
>JAAUPH010000358.1 GCA_012035435.1 Sphingopyxis sp.
AGAGCGCGAGCGCGATCCAAGTCCAACCGTGGTCGTTCTGATAGAGCGCGAAGACCAGTGCGGGCACCAGCATGATCCGGCCGTTGCCCCGCCGAGCGTCGAGTGGGCCCCAGCCGCGCCCCCGCATGGGCAGCGACATCGACGGGTGGGCAAGCAGTTCCAGCAGGTGCGACTGCGGGCGTTTTAGCCGGATCTCGATGACTTGATCGGTCATGGCCCGGATCGATTCGACATCGACGAAATTCGCCCGCAGCGGGTGGCGACTGGTCGGCGCAATATATTGGGTCAGCAGCCGGGCGACGTCTTTCGCGGTCACGCGCTTGCCATCGCTCCACTCCGCCTCGCGGATACGAAAGATATAGCTGCGGCCGTCAGTGGTGACGGTCCAGCGTTCGGCAAGGCCGATGTCGGTCTGACCCTCGGCATCGATGCTGACCAACCCCTGCGCCGACGCCGTCAGCAGCGCGGCGTTGGGCGGCGACAAAGGGCCGTTCATCGGGTTGGGTGCGGCCATCAGCGCGCCGATTGAGGCGATTTGCACGGGATCATCGTCGCCAAACAGCTCGCATCCCGTCAGGCTGAAGGCCGCAAGGGCAACGGCGAAGCGGTGCAATGTCCCGGCTTTCATCGCGCGCTCTTAAGCCTTTCTCATGGTGCGGACGGCGGGACTCGAACCCGCACACCCAAATGGATAACAGATTTTAAGTGGGACGAGACTACCATAAGTATTTGTTATATATAGCATTATTTTCCATGAGTCAACAACTGTGTAAGGTTTTGTGTAAGTTTCCAGCCCCAATCAATGGAAATTGTTGCTGCGAAGACTCGGTAATTCCTCGTCTTCCGGCACCGCCTTGACCGGTTGATACGCGAGCGTGCGCCCGCGCGCTATGCCTGCGTCGCGGGGTTACCGCATCACGTGATGGCCAGACCACCAATGCAAATTCCAATGCGGAATCGCCAAAGCCTGTCAACCAGACCTGCGTTTTCCGGTCGTCCGCATCGGGAAGGGTGAAGGCCGCAGACGGTGCCGCTTCCAGCGCAGCTATATTCACCAGCTCAGCCGCGCATCTCTCCCGCGCGTCCAAATGGACAAGCGGTTGTGCGCCGGCCTTATCCAACCCCGTCATGCAACCGGACCTTCCATAAACTGCCGGGCCCTTCCAATCATGCCATCGAATATTTCTTCATCCGTCGAAGCGCGCTTGGAAACACAGGGCGAAAATTCGATTTCCGGCATGCCATCAATTTGACTTGACTGGCCAGATCATTCATGTTCGTGATCCATAACTATCAAAGTAAATGAGGATTAGATCCATGAACTTTTATCAGATGATGCCCATCGCGGTTTTGTCGGTATTTGCATTCGCGGTTCCCCTCGCAGCTCAATCCGCTCCGTCAGCTTCGGAGCGGATTGCACCGTCTAGCGCGATGGTGTTCTTTAACTATAACAGTATTGCGATAACGCCCGCAGCTCACTCGACACTCACCTCGATCGCTACGGTCCATGCAAGCCGGCCAAACGCAAAAATGCGCGTCATTGGCATATTGAACGGGTCTGGACAGGAAGTTTCACGTCGTAGCATTGCACAGCGACGGGCCGATGTTGTCCGGGATCATCTGGTTACCCTCGGAATTTCATCGGACTTGATCACCACATCCCTTGAACCACCGCGATTGGAGACAATTGCCGGGCCAGGTCAAAGGCGGCCTTCGCAACGACGTGTTGAAGTCCATATCGACTGAGCCCGGGAAAGGCCGCGCCGTCACGCCCCCATCAAGACACTGCTTGTTTGATTTCGGATAAATCCTACTCAACGGCACATGACGCCCGAAACAAGCAATGCAATTCTGATTTCACTTATTTTCATCTTCGGACTTTTCGGTTTCGTAACTGACAAGCTTCGGCAACGAGATGGGCACCTCCATCAACCCGAAGATCTGAGTGGATTGGTGCGTGGTGCGCCAAATTTGGCATGATTGGGAGCGTCTTGGGGCTCCAAATCGCCGGTTTTCGGCGGCATTTCCTCATTTCAGGCGCAGCTATCCCATCGCCGCCTGTCGCTCATGGAAGATCGGGCGGTGCATGTTGTGGGCGAGGTTGGCGAGGGTGTCTTGGCTTCGGCGCGCTTGATGCCGACGGTGCGAATGAACAGCCTCATCTGGTCTTTCTGCCGGGCGAAAACATGCTCGACGCGGGCCCGGACCTTCGATTTGGCGGCGTTGACTTTTACTATCCGCTCGGGCGTCGCCTTGCCTCTGGGCTTCCTGCGGTGGATGCGGCTTACCCTGCTCCGTCGCTTGAGCCACGCCTCGTTGGCTTGGCTGCGATAGGCGGTATCGGCCCAGACGTCCGAGGCGGTGCTATCCGTGGTCTCCACATCCCTGAGCATGCGTCCGTCGAACCGGGCCGCGTCGATGACTTTGCATTTGAGGATGAACCCGAAGGTCCGGCAGATCGACACGCTGCGCTTGTAGGCAAAACTCGGGATCGCGATGTCGATCTGCGGCTTGCCATCCGTTGCCGGTCTGCCCTTGACGAACTTCAGCGTCCAGCGCGCGTCCGTGTCCTTTTGGGCCGCCCGTGCTGGCTCGCCGGGCCAGATATTGCTGGCGGTCTTGCCTGCTTTTTATGGCTTCCTTCTCAGGGGCGGAGTTGCGCTGCTTGGGCGCAGCCACCAATGTCGCATCAACAATCTGTCCGCCCATGGCGAGATAGCCGCACTCCTTGAGCTGCCGGTCGAAGTCGGCGAACACCACGCCCAGCGCGCCCGCCAAATGACCCTTGAAACCATGGCCCCGCTCGCCGATAATCCCGTCGTCATGCTCTCGGCTGTGCCGGGACCATGACCAGCCCAGACTGAGGTCAGAGGCGCGGTGAATAGCAAGGAGCTACACCGCCCCACGAGACACCATCTCAAGCAAGTATTCCACCAAAAGCCAATCGAGAAAATTCGCGCTTGCATCAATCGTTCATGGCTGGTGATGTACCGAAAGCGCAGGAAGGATAAATGCGTCAACGTTCGGAGCCGTGAAATGAAGGGAAGGCTTTTTAGCCGATACGCCGTTTGGATAATGTGCATTTTGGCATTTTGCACCGCGCTTATCTTGCGATCAACCAGCGTTTGGGGTTTGACTTTCTTGGTAATTTCCGGAGCATTAACCCTGCTAGGCGCCTGGAATTTATCGCAATCCCGTCACTCCATACTTCGCAATTATCCGGTGATTGGTCATGTTCGTTGGCTAATCGAAATGATCAGACCGGAAATTCGGCAATATCTTTTGGAAGGAGAAAACGAGCAAACGCCCTTTTCGCGGGCGCAGCGCTCGCTGGTTTACAAGCGGTCGAAAGCAATCTCGGCAGATCAGCCTTTTGGCACCATGTTTGATGTTTACGCCGATGGCTATGAATTCATCCAGCCATTCAGTTCGGCCCGCCGATCCGGTTGATTCAACGACGTTTCGCACGACCAT
>JAAUPH010000359.1 GCA_012035435.1 Sphingopyxis sp.
GGCCCGCGGATGCGTGCTGTCCAAGATGCGGAGCGAGGGAAAACCCTCGCGGTGCCCGATCGTGCGCTCGAAAACCTCGGGCGCGAGGCTCGAACCGCCCATGCCGAGCACGATCACATGGCGGCAACCTTCGCTCGCGAGCTCGGAGCCGAACTCGGTGAGCCGTGCGATCTCTTCGTGGCTCAAGCTCGGTAGATCGAGCCAACCGAGGCGATCCGCCAATTCAGGCACGGGGACGGGGGACCAAAGCGTCGGGTCCTTCTGCCACAAACGCGCGCCGAAATTGTCCCGCTGCCAAGCGTCGAGCCGTTCGGCCGTGCGCTCCGCGACCGCTCCCCCACTCGCCCCTCCGATCGTCGACGAGCCCCAGTCGACGCTCTCACGAACCGTCTGCGAAGCTTCCATCGTCTCTCCTCGTTACCAGCGACACCGTTCTCAGGATTTGACCCCGCACTCTAGCAGCGCGGCGGACCTGAGAGCGTGACCTGAGAGTCGGTTCGAGAGTCGACCCGAGATCAGGGTGCTACGATCTCGGCCCATCATGAAACGGTCGCTCAAAACTCTTCTCGCCCTCGGAACGTTGGTCGTTTTGGCGAGCTGCCAGCCCGAGGTTCACACCTACACGCTGCGCGCCGAAGTCGTGCAACTCCCCTCGCCGACCGCGCCCGAAGTGCTGCTTCGCCACGAAGCGATCGACGGCTGGCGGACTCGCGAGGGCGACGTCGTGGGCATGGATCCGATGACCATGGGCTTTCCTCCCAAAGCTGGTCTCGATCTCGACCACCCTGGCCACGAACGCCATTGCCGAGGGAGGCGAAGGGAATTCGCACGGCAAGCGGGCTGCGTTGTTCCTGATCGGCTACGACGCCGAACTGGTGCGCGAGGCCCTCGAATGGAGCGTCATCCGTGGCGGTCGCTCGGGCCGCGTCGGCGTGGCACGCATGGCGCTCAGCGATCTTCAGTCCTTCATCGGGAGGAAGTACGCCTACCAGGACCCGTCGCGCTTCGCCCGCATGACCGTCATCGTCGCCATGGTGGACAGATAGTTCGGCCCTTCGACCTCTTCTACGGCATCCAGCCGCACCTCGTAGCGACCCAGAGGGAATGTTTCGCCCACCTCGACCACCCGGATATCCCTCGATCTTCCAGGCAAGCATCGCCGCGACCGCAAAGACGGTGACCCCAAGGCCGCCATGCGCCACCGCGCGCTGATCACGGCTATGCTGGTCCACCTGCTGGAGCGGCCCTTGCCCGACAACGCCCGTTCGGCCAGCGCCATTCTGCATGCCGCCGTGGCGCAGATCGCGTTTTTGCGCGTACCTGACAGCGCCGCTGTCAACCTTGCGGTGGCCGCCGCGCAAGCCGACCCGCAAGCCAAACGCTATGCCGGGCTGGTCAATGCCGTCATGCGCCGCATGGCGCGGGAGCATCTGGCCCTGCGCGCCGAATTGGCGCCAACCGTCGATGAAGCGCCGCAATGGCTGCTCGCCGCTTTGACCGCCGATTATGGTGCCGATACCGCTCGCGCCATTTTGGCGGCCCATGCAACCGAGCCGCCGCTGGATCTGTCGGTCAAGGCCGATCCACAGGTTTGGGCCGACGCTCTTGACGCCGTGCTTCTGCCGACCGGCACTTGTACGCTTGGCCCATGATGCGGAGACAAGCCCGGTTCCGGTTCCCGAATTGCCGGGCTTTGCCGAAGGCGCATGGTGGGTGCAGGATGCCGCAGCCGCGCTTCCCGTGCTGCTTCTGGGTGATGTGAAGGGCCGCGCCGTCGCCGATATTTGCGCTGCACCGGGCGGCAAGACCGCCCAATTGGCCGCCGCCGGCGAAGCGTCACCGCGCTTGATATTGCCAAAAACCGCCTTGCGCGGCTCAGCGAAAACCTCGCCCGGCTTGGTCTTGGCGCCAATGTCGTCTGTGCCGATGCCCGCGTTTTCACCCCGCCTGCCTTGTTTGATGCCGTGCTGCTTGACGCGCCCTGTTCCTCGACCGGCACCTTGCGCCGCCACCCCGATGTGGCATGGACCAAGACCCCGGCTGACATTGCCAATCTGGAGCGCATCCAGCTCGAACTGCTTGATGCCGCGCTGCGCCTTGTCCGCCCCGGCGGCATGATTGTGTATGCCAATTGTTCGTTGCTCAAAGCCGAGGGCGAGCATTTGCTGGCCCGCTGGCTGGCCGCCAACCCCGCCTGCGCCATTGTGCCGGTCACGGCACAAACCGATGGCGCGGCGCTTGCCGCCTTTGCCGATCCGGCAGGCTGCCTGCGTACCACGCCGCTTGACATGCCGCATGCCAATCCGGCGCTATCGGGCATGGACGGCTTTTTTGCGGCCAGACTGACCCGCCTCACCTGAGCCATGCTGCCGAATTGCGGTTGAAAGGCACTGTGCGGTGCAAAATATTGCTTTCCCTCTTTGCGGGCGGCTCACTACAGTTAACACGACAATAACGCCGCGGAAGCGAGGGGATGCCACGCAGGCTGACACCAATGCGTGAGAAGTGGATGATTGCCCGCCTCACCCTCGCCGGTGCGGCCAAGGGTATGGTGCATCTTGTCCGCACCGCGCCGGTGCATATGCGCGCCTTGGTGCGGCGCATTCCTGATAATCTGGAATTGCAACTGGCCGATTTGCGGGCCGGTGACCGCTTCATTGCCGAGCAGATCTATTCCGGCGTGTTCCCGCTGGCCGGCAAACTGCTTTACACCGAAGGCCGCTCGCCGTTTGAGCTCAAATTGCCCAGCTATCGCTTTGCCCGCGAATTGCACAGCTTCAACTGGCTGCGCCATCTTGATGCCCCGCGCTCCGAACTCAATTCGTCCAATGCCCGCGCCCATGTGATGGCGTGGATTGTTGGCGACGGTCTGCGCGCCCACAAGGTCGCGTCCGAGGACAGCGTCACCGCGCTGCGCCTGATGGCGTTCCTGCAGCATTCGCGCCTTTTGCTGGCGGGCTGTGACGCGCCGTTTTACCGCGCGCTGATGCGGGCCATCCTGCGTGACATGACGGCCCTGCGCCTGCGGCTCGGGTTGGTACAGGACAGCGCCAGGCGCATCCGAATGCTGACGGCCCTTTGCGCCGCGCGGGTGATTTTGCCGGGCCATGAAGCGGGCTTGCAACGCGCCCTTCGGGCCTTGTCGACGGAATTGTCTGGCGCCGTGCTGCCCGATGGCGGCCATGTCTCGCGCAACCCCGAAATCATGCTTGATGTGCTGGCCGATATTGTGCCGCTCAAAATGCTGCTGGTCGGCGAATCCCTTGCGGTGCCCGACGGTCTGGCCCATGCGATTGACCGCATGTTTGCCGCCCTGCGGTTTTTCCGCCACATGGATGGCGAAGTGGCGCTGTTCAACGGTGTGGGCGCCATTGTGCCCCGACCGGATTGCCACGCTGCTGCGCCATGATGATACCGGCAGCGCCGCCCCGCTGCGGCTGCCGCAAACCGGGTTTGAGCGGCTGGCCATGGGC
>JAAUPH010000360.1 GCA_012035435.1 Sphingopyxis sp.
TCGCCTGCGGGGCCGAGCGCCAGACGCACCAGATGCTCCGCCGGGGCACGCTCCCCGGTCAGTATGCAACGCCTTTCTGGCGTATGTGCGCCACGCGCACGGGCGGGCTCATGCTTCCCCCGCACGCGCGGAGACCGCGCGTCGGTGTCGTCGGTTACAGCGCCGGTATCATTGAGAGGTGTCCGCATTGGCGGCCTCCTCAGCTGCTGGTTCGTCCCCCGACGCGGAGGCGTCATCGTCTTCGAACCAATGCGCGCGCGCGGCCATGATGATCTCGTTGCCCTGTTCTTCGCTTAGGCCATATTCGCCCAGCACGCCGCCCTTGTCTTCGGTGCGTTCGCGCGGATTGCGGCGATTGTCGGTGCGCTTCTTGGCGATCAGTTCATCGGTCGCCAGATCGGCCAGATCATCGAGCGTTTTGATGCCCGCCTTGCCCAGCGTCACCAACATCGCCTCGGTCAAATGCGGCATTTCGGCGAGGTCGTCGTCGACGCCCAAGCTGCGGCGCTCTTCGCGGGCCGCAGCTTCGCGGCGTTCCAGCGCTTCAAGCGCACGGCTCTGCAATTCTTCGGCGAGCTCCTCGTCAAAGCCTTCGATGCCCGCCAATTCTTCGAGCGCGACATAACCGACTTCTTCCAGCTCGCCGAACCCTTCAGCCACCAGCAGCTGAGCCAGCGTTTCATCGACATCCAGCTCGGTCTGGAACATGGTGGAGCGTTCAACAAACTCGCGCTGACGCTTTTCGCTCGCGTCGGCCTCGGTCATGATATCGATCTGCTTACCGGTCAGCTGGCTGGCAAGGCGGACATTCTGACCGCGGCGACCGATCGCCAGGCTGAGCTGATCATCGGGGACGACGACCTCAATGCGGCCATCATCTTCGTCGATGACAACGCGCTGCACCGTTGCGGGCTGAAGCGCGTTGACGACAAAGGTCGCGGTATCTTCGGACCAGGGGATGATGTCGATCTTTTCGCCCTGCATTTCCTGCACCACCGCCTGAACGCGGCTGCCCTTCATGCCGACGCAGGCGCCGACGGGGTCGATGCTGCCGTCATAACTGATGACGCCAATCTTGGCGCGGCTGCCCGGGTCGCGCGCAGCGGCCTTGATTTCGATGATGCCATCGTAAATTTCGGGCACTTCCTGCGCGAACAGCTTTTTCATGAAATCGGGGTGCGCGCGAGACAGGAAAATCTGCGGCCCGCGGTTTTCGCGGCGCACCGACAGGATCAGCGCACGGACGCGGTCACCAACGCGCATCAATTCGCGCGGGATCTGCTGATCGCGGCGGATGACACCTTCGGCGCGGCCCAGATTGACGACGATATGGCCAAACTCGACCGATTTCACCACGCCCGTGATAATCTCGCTGGTGCGGTCTTTATATTCCTCAAACTGGCGCTCACGATCGGCTTCGCGGACCTTTTGAAAAATCACCTGCTTCGCCGACTGGGCATCGATGCGGCCCAGATCGACGGCGGGCAGCGGATCGACGATGAAATCGCCAACCTTGGCCCCGGCCTCCAGCTTTTGTCCGGCAGCAAGGTCAACCTGCTTGAAATAATCCTCGACCGTTTCGACGACTTCGACGACGCGCCACAAGCGCAAATCGCCGGTCTGGGCATCGAGCTTCGCACGAATATCATTTTCGGCGCCATAGCGCGCGCGCGCGGCGCGCTGGATCGCTTCCTCAATCGCTTCGATGACGATCGCCTTGTCGATCATCTTTTCCGAAGCGACGCTATTGGCAATCGCCAGCAGCTCGGCCTTGTTGGCGGAAATGGCAGTGGCCATCAGTCCTGTCCTTCTTCTTCCAGTTCGTCCGCGCCGTCGACCGACAGCGGAACCGTTGCAGCAATTAATTTGTCGGTCAGCACCAGTTTGGCGGTGTCGATCGCATCGAACGGCAGGCAATGGTCCATGCCCTGCTTATCGGTCAGCGCGATGACGCCGTCGGCATCGATACCGACCAGCTCACCCTGAAACCGCTGGCGGCCGTCGCGCTTTTCCTTCAGCGCGATCTTCGCCTCATGCCCCGCCCAGTCGGCAAAGTCCTGCACGCGCGTCAGCGGGCGATCAATGCCGGGCGAGGATACCTCCAGCCGGTACGCCGCCTCAATCGGGTCGCGCCCTTCGGCCTCCAGCGCATCCAGCTGTTCCGAAATCCGGCGCGACAGGCTGGCGCAATCCTCGATGGTCAGCTGGCGCGTGTCGGGCCGCTCGGCCATGATCTGCAGCGTCGGATCACTCTCTCCGCCAAAAAAGGCGACGCGCACCAGAGCGAGCCCCAGCGCTTCAGCTTCGGGCGCGATGATGGCATTCAGGGCGTCGAGATCGACCAAGCAGCATATCCAGTTCAGACGACCGATCAGCCATGCAGAAAAAGCCGCCGCGGCCCGCAGCCTCGACGTCCTAACTGGCTAACCATGTCAAGAAGTGAAGGCGATATAGGTCAAAGCTGGCTCGAGAGCAAGCGCTCTGTTGGGTGCAATGACGCTATTTGATCCGCGCGCGGAAGCGCAGCTGAAAGCTCGTCGCGCCCAAGAGCGCCGCCGCCATGCTACCCGACGGAGTCACGCGAATACGCCGCACATTGGGGTCATAGCCTGCCACCGGGACATAGGTAAAATCGCCGCCCGACACGAATTGTGAATAGCTGATTTGCACGGGTGTGCAGCAGCTAAGCTCGCTCGACGGCGATCCATCAATGAACAACACCGGTGTCGTGGCCGGACCTGCGCCATCGATATCGTCATTCAGGAAATCCATCTCGCTCGGCAAGGGATCGATGACGATCAGACTGCCGCTATCGATGAAGTTGGCGGGGTTGGTGACGATAATGTCATAGAAAACGTCGGCGCCGGGCAACGCAAAGCGATTGTCGCCGCTGGCTTCAACCTGGCTGGATGCCTTGGCCACCGTCACCGCCGTGGTCGGCGCATAGCAAAGGGGATGCTGGCCGCCGAGGGGGCAATTGATTGGGCTCGCCGCCCGCGCCGCGCGTGGCACCGTTCGCGGTAAATTCGGTCACCGCAGAGGAATTGCTCGCGCCGTTGTTTCCACCATTGCGGTTCGCGTGCCCCCGCTGGTCGCGATCACCCCGCCGCCGCCGCCGCCGCCCGGCCCTTCGCTTTCGGCGCTGGTGATCAGCTGCGTCCCGCCATTGCCGCCATTGGCCTGAAAGGCGAGGCCACCGACGCTGCCCATCACGGTCACGATCGTTCCGCCCGCCCCACCCCGCCGGGGGCGTCATTATGCCCGGGCACGGTGTTCGCGCCATTGCCGCCATTGGCGCGGACCTGCCCCGACCCCGCCAATGTTTGCCCAAGCAGAAAGATCAGCCCGCCACCGACGCCGCCTGCACCCGCCGCATTGTTATTGCCGTCGCCAGCCCGCCGCCGCCGCCCAGAAAGGCGCGCTGGTTGGCGACAAAGCTCATCGGCCGCCCGCCGCGTCCGC
>JAAUPH010000361.1 GCA_012035435.1 Sphingopyxis sp.
TACGCGCTGGTGTTGATCGTCGCGCCGATGCTGTTCACGAGCAGCCTGTCGCTGACGATGTTGTCGCAGATGGGCATCGCGATCATCGCCTGCCTCGCCTTCAACATGCTGCTCGGCCAGGGCGGCATGCTCAGCTTCGGCCACGCGGTGTATTCGGGCCTCGGCTCGTTCTTTGCGATCCACACGCTCAACCTGGTGAGCAAGGGCGAACTGTGGCTGCCGGTGAGCCTGATCCCGCTGGTGGCCGGCTTCTTCGGTGCGCTGTTCGGCGTGCTGCTGGGCTACGTGACGACGAAGAAGGCCGGCACCCCGTTCGCGATGATCACGCTGGGCATCGGCGAGCTGGTGTGGAGCATGTCGCTGATGATTCCCGAGTTCTTCGGTGGCGAAGGCGGCATCAGCAGCAACCGCGTGGTGGGCGAGCCCTTCTTCGGCATCACCTTCGGGCCGCAGATCCAGGTGTACTACCTGATCGCCGTCTACTGCTTCATCTGCACCGTGCTGATGTTCGCGCTGACGCGCACGCCGCTGGGCCGCATGCTCAACGCCGTGCGCGACAACCCCGAGCGCGTGGAATTCGTGGGCTACAGCACCCAGCGCGTGCGCTACATCGCCTTCATGATCTCGGGCATGTTCTCGGGCATTGCCGGCGGGCTGGCAGCGGTGAACTTCGAGCTCGTGACGGCCGAGGTGGTGGGTGCGGGGCGCTCGGGCGCCTACCTGCTGTTCGTGTTCCTGGGCGGGGCCATGTTCTTCATCGGGCCCATCATCGGCGCCATCCTCATGGTGGTGGCGCTGGTGCTGCTGAGCGAGCTGACGCAGGCCTGGCTGCTGTACCTGGGCCTGGTCTTCGTCTTCATGGTGATGTACGCGCCGGGCGGCATCAGCAGCCTGATCATGATGAACCTGCGCGTGGCTTCCTTCGGCAAGCTGCGGCGATGGTGCCATCACTCAATTGGGCGGATGGGCCATGGCAGCAGCTGACCGAGGCGCTGAAATCCAGTACGGGGCGCAAGGGCCGCGCGCTGTTCCTGCCACTCCGCCTTGCCCTGACCGGCCGCGAATCAGGGCCGGATATGCGCGAGCTGCTGCCGCTGATTGCCCAGCACGAAGCAATCCGGCGCCTTGAGGCGGCCGCCGCAAACTGACCCCAAAATGGGTGAACGCCTTCCGCGAGCGTTAACTTTCCGTGGCGATCAAGACGTTATACTGTACCGTTCTGACTTGATCGCAAGTCGGGCGGCGCGGCGCTGGGGATCCGCATCACAAGCGGGCATGGCACCGAGCCGGATTTGGCGAGGAGAGATGCCATGAGTTTATTACCCTTGTTGCTTGGCCGCCTGTCGCACGGCCCGGTCGTCGCCGCTGATGTTGGCGGAGGCGGCCGTTATGACCCCAGATCGAGCCACCGCCCACTTTTAGCACTTGCTGCGGTTGGCCTGCCGGCGGCAATGCTCGTCGCGGTCGCGCTGTCGCCGTTTGAGATGCCCAAGGTTATAGACTTTGGCGGAACAACGGTCATTTCCATCCCCAAACCCGTCGATCCGCCGCCGCCGGACCCGAAGGCCGACCCGGTCAAACCGGTCGATTCGGCCATCACCACCGTGTCCACGCTGTTTAAGCCGATTGTCGATAATCCGGTCAAACCGATTGACGACATCATCGTCGATTATACCGGGCCTGTCATTGGTACTGAGCAGCCGACCGACCCCGCGATCGAATCGACGCCAACGCCGCCATTGCCGCTGGTCGAGGCGAAGCTTGATCCGCGCTATGCCGGGACGTTCCAACCCGACTATCCTGCGCGCGAGCAGCGGGAAGGGATTGAGGGCACATCGCGCGTCCGCGTGCTGGTCGGCACCGATGGCCGGGTGAAGGCGGTGGAGGATGTTGCCACCACTAGTTCTGGCTTTTTCACGGAAACGAAGCGCCGCGCGCTGAGCAAATGGCGGTTCAAGCCCGCAACGCGGGGCGGCGCGCCCGAAGAAAGCTGGTTCACCATCACCGTGCGCTTCCAGTTGAACGATTGAAAATGAAGGGGGGCGGGCGGCACACGGCGCGCCGCCCCCTTGACAGTTTGCCCGGATTCGCCCAATGGCGCGCGCTGACATGGAGCGGCAGCGTATGCGCGCCGCCCTTTTTCGTTTAACCTCATGGCAGGGCGGGCAATCGGGTCCGGCTGCTGCACTTTTAAGGATCAAGGGTCATGGCAAAGCCGACCACCGTCAAAATCCGGCTGGTAAGCACCGCCGACACGGGTTTCTTCTATGTCACGAAGAAAAATCCCCGCACCCTGACCGAGAAAATGGTCCAGAA
Source organism: Sphingopyxis sp. (assembly GCA_012035435.1). The sequence goes on from JAAUPH010000361.1 coordinate 2,317, forward strand.
GAAATATGACCCCGTCGTGCGCAAGCATGTCGAGTTCAAGGAAGCGAAGATTAAGTGACGCATCGACCCGTTTCGTAAAACGAAACGGATTGGCGATGCGTCATCCCCGCGCAGGCGGGGATCCAGCACCCAAGAGGGCGGCCATCTTGCCGCCCTTTTTCATTAGAAAGCGACGCCCTAACGCATCGGGTTCTGCCCAAACTGCGCGGCACCCGGATGCGGCTTATGCCATTCCTGGGCCGATTCCATCCACATATCGGCATCCACACGAAATCCTGATGGGTCATCAAATGCGCCAAGCTTCACAGCCACCAAATGCGGATTGCTGTCGGGGTACGAGAAGAGAGGAGCTCCGCAGGTCGAACAAAAGCTTGAGCCGCCGCTGACCGAAGTCGCTTTGAATATTTTTGGTTCGCCCTGAAAGAGCTTGAAACCCGCCCGGTCGAAAACCCATGTGAGATTGGCGCTGCCGCCAGCGACATACTGGCAATCACGGCAATGGCAGGCGACACCTCCCAGTGGATCACCGGTTACCGCAAAGCGGATCGCGCCACAGCGGCAGCCACCTTCCCGCATCGCAACCATCGCCCCCTCACGCAAACGCCGCCACGCTCTCGATAAATTTGATCACCGAAATTGGCTTTGACACATAGGCTTCGGCTCCCGCGGCCCTGATCCGATCCTCGTCTCCCTTGCCGGCATAGGCGGTGACCGCCATGATCGGGACGTGCATCAACGCGGCATCGGCCTTTAGCTGGACGATCAGGTCCATGCCACTGACATGCGGCAGCTGAATATCCATGATGATGAGGTCGGGCTGGACCTCCCGCGCCTGTGCCAGACAGTCGCGGCCGTCGCGCACGGCGTGCGCGGTATAGCCATGCGCAGCGAGCAAGTCGCAGAACAGCCGCAGGTTCAGCTCATTGTCTTCAACGACCAGGATCGTTTTAGCCATGATATTTCACCGCTTTCCTGGCTTGCCTCAATGACGCGTTTAGGCGAAGCGAGGGCATGAGACAATCGCCGTCACATTCCGCCCCAGCAGACGGGCGATGCCGCGCTCGCGCTGACCGCGCTCGGATGGATTTTGGCCGAGGAACCGCGCGCTGAGCGGTTCCTCGCGCTGACGGGCCTCACCC
>JAAUPH010000362.1 GCA_012035435.1 Sphingopyxis sp.
GGGGGGCGGGGATTCCGGACTGTCTGCAATAGAGAGAGATGCGCCAATAGCTGCCGTTGGCGTGCCTCTACTTGCGCTACGGCTTTGGTGTTTCTCCGACTTTCGCCTCAAGCTTTGCAGTGACCCTAGCAATCACAGCTACGGCTTGCTCAATTTCCGAGTCACACAGCTCGTCAGCAAGCTCATTTGCCCATGCAACTTGCCGCGCGGTCATTTGCTCAAACATCGTCTTTCCAGCTGGCGTCAAGCGGACGAGCACAGCGCGTTTGTGATGCGGATTCATCTCGGCCCTCAGTAAGCCGCCAGAGACGAGATCGTTGACGATTCGCTGGACGGCTTGGCGGGTCAGCCCCATCAGCCGACCGATATTGGCCACGGTTTCAGGCCGATCAGCGCGCGCGACTGTGCTGAGCACCTGCCAGCGTGCTGCCGTCATCCCGAGCGGATGTGTCAGTCGCTCTCCTGCGGCCATCAGAGCGGTATGAAATCGGAAGCTGCCAAGAAACAATCGCGTCAGTGCCGACGCGGCGGGGATATGTCCGGGGTAGATTGCAGATCTCCTTTGACAACATATTGTCATAATGATGCAACGCTGTCATATTACGATCCGACTCATCGGTCAGACAAGAGGGAACCGCCATGAAAAACTTCGCGCTCGACAACACTGCGGTCATTTTGATCGATCATCAGGTTGGTACCAACATGTGGGCCGCGACGACCCCGCTCGACCTGTTGCGCCGCAATGTCATCATTCTCGCCAAATTCGCAGTTGGAACAAACATGCCGCTGGTGCTCACCTCGAGCCAGGAGACCAACGTCGATGTCCAGGGTCCGCTGATGCCCGAACTGGCCGACATTGCGCCCGACGCCTTCGCCGCGCGTATCCAGCGTCAGGGTGTCGTTAACGCTTGGGATGATCCGGCTTTCGCAGATGCGTGTCGCGCAACGGGCAAAGGCAACTTCGTCATGGCGGGCGTCACGACCGACGTGTGTATGGTCGGCCCTGCAATAAGCGCCGCCGAAGAAGGCTTTAACGTCAAAGTGGTGTGCGATGCATGCGGGTCTGGTAATCAGATCGCCGAAGAAATGTCGTGGCGCCGGATGGAGAATGCAGGGGTGTACTTGACCAGCACCAACGCGATGGTCGCTGAACTTGTCAAGAATTGGGCCACGCCCGCTGGTGGCGTAGCATTCCCCCTGCTCACTTAACCCAACGCACGAACTGGCCGGACGGCTGCTTTCAGGGTGGGCCTCCCGCCTATCCGATGTCGTCCTTCTTACCGCTAGCCGGCCCTTCGTTCGGTTTTCCGATCGGACCGCCAATCGCTTTGACCCCTTGCTCCACTGGTTCCCCGACAATGGCTGGGGTCCGTTGCTGACCGTCGCGCCATGCGGGGTCGGGCATCGGGCAGACATATTGCGCGCAAGACCGCCGGAAAGGCAGGACGGAAAGAGGGTCACGCGGAGGCGCGGAGAAGAAAGGAAGAAAAGCAGGGTTCACCATCGAGGGCGGGGCGACGAGGAGGACCGCCTGTCGCATCATCCTTGCAAAGACATCTGGACTTCCGGCAATGTTTATGCTATGTTCTTAACTCCCGTCCTTGACATTGCCATCATCCCCCCTCGCGGATGCTTGCATCCGCGCATTCATAACCAGCGCCGCAAACTCGCTTAAGGTGACAAGGTGACAATAAAAAACCGGGTTATGCGATACTTTTTGTAACTTTTAGGCGCTTTAAGCGGTGCCTCGCCGGACCATAGCCCGGGCATCGCGCAAACCCGTATTTCACCTGACTTTAGTGACTTTCCAGATCGCGGCCCACGCAAACCTGCGGCCTCTCCCGGCCGCGATGGCGGGTCGGCGCGACTATCCGCCGTTCAGCCGGTCGCGCATGTCCTTGCCCGCCTTGAAATGGGCGACATGTTTGGCGGGCACATCGACAGTTTCGCCGGTGCGCGGATTGCGGCCTTCGCGGGCGGCGCGGGATCGGACCGAAAAGGTGCCGAAACCGCGCAGCTCGACGCGACCGCCCTTGGCCAACTGTTCGACGATCGTGTCGAAAAATGTATCAGCTATGGCTTCGATTTCAGTCAGGCGAAGTCCGGGATTCTGTTCGGCAAGACGTTGCACCAATTCGGATCGGATCATCTATTTTTCTTTTCCTAGGGCACGGGCAAACCCGGCGGATGGAGTGCGACCACGTTTCTGTTGCCGTCGCTTTTTCGGGTTTGCCCTTAGCGATCGGTCAGCTGAACCGGACCTGAAAGCGGCCATCCGCGCCGCTTTTCATGGACGAGAGTATAAAAGTCGAAAGCGGCAAAGCAATATGATTGATGTCACACCATTTCGATCACCACCAAAGAAAAAGGGCGCCCGTAACGAACGCCCTTTTCCTGTTATATTCCGGTAATTTATCTTCCGTGTAATCCCACACGGAAGACCCCGGGGTTTAGCTATCGCGCTTGGCCTTGAGGGCTTCGCCGAGGATGTCGCCGAGCGACGCGCCCGAATCAGACGAACCATATTGTTCGACGGCTTGCTTCTCTTCGGCGATCTGCATCGCCTTGACCGAGAAGTTCGGCTTCTTCGACCGGTCAAAACCAATGACCATCGCATCGAACTTCTGGCCGGTCTGGAAACGCTCTGGACGCTGCTCGTCGCGGTCGCGGCCCAGATCGGTGCGCTTGATGAAGCCGGTTGCGCCGTCGTCCCCGACCTGCACTTCAAGCCCGCCGTCGCGCACTTCAAGGACGGTAACAGTGACGACTTCATTCTTCTTGGGACCAGCAACGCCGCCGGTCGCGGCAGCGGCGCTCGGCGCGCCCTTTTCAAGCTGCTTCATGCCGAGGCTGATGCGTTCCTTCTCGACATCGACGTCGAGAACGACGGCCTGTTCGGAGCGCCTCCGCTGAAATGTCGTCGTGGGCGGCGAGGTGCATGTTTCGGTGATCAAGGCTCTCGGGATGCTCGGCCTCGGCCGCGAGCGTGTCGCCGACCCGCGCCGCTCCGCTGAACTTCCAGACCTTGCCGCGGCCTCGAACGATGGCGATGTGCAGCTCCAGCGCGTCGCCCGGCGTCACAGGCTGGCGGAACTTGGCGCCCTCGATGCTCATGAAATAGACGGTCTTACCTTCCGCCTTCTTGCCGAGCGCCTCGACCACGACAATAGCCGCCATCTGCGCCATCGACAAAATGCACCTGCCGCCCGAAACGATCAAACACCAGGCAGGTCATGTGCGCGCGATCCGTGACATGCAGGCCATACACCAGTTCGCGACGTTTCAGGCGCTGGTCGAGCCACGCATTCAACTGCTCGCGCTGGGTCGCAGTCCCCGACAGTATCTGGCGAAACACATCGGAAAATTTGCGCACATCGGAATTTTGCACCATCTCGGGTTTGTATCGGCTCCAGTCCGTGGCCGGGTACGCACCTTGAAACGCATCAGCACCCAGC
>JAAUPH010000363.1 GCA_012035435.1 Sphingopyxis sp.
GCCGACACGAACTGCGGCAGGAACGTCAGGAAAAACATGGCGATCTTGGGGTTGAGCAGATTGATGCCAAGCCCCGTCAGATAGTGGGCGCGCAGCGGCTTGGGCGCTTCGGCGGCCTTGCGTTCGGCGGTAAACGACGAACCATTGCGGATGGCGTCATAAGCGAGCCAAACCAGATAGGCGGCACCCACCAGTTTGAGCGCGAGGAATGCCGTCGGCGCGGTTTTGAGCAATGCCGCTAGGCCCAGCGCCACAAGGCTGGTGTGCAGCATGATGCCGGTCATGGCGCCAGCCATGCAGGCAATACCGGCGGCGCGGCCATAGGTCAGCGCGCGGCCGACAAACAGCATCATGTCGGGCCCGGGCGTGATGGCGAGGATGACCGAGGCAATGGCAAACTGCACCAGAACGGCGGCATCGGGAATGAAACTGAAACCGGCTGAACCCATGATGGACTTTTGAACCTGCGCGAAGCGTGTTGATTGCCCTAGTGTTTGGCAGGTCATGTTTAGCCGGTCACGGTTGCGTGCGAAAGCTTTCTGCCGCATATCCCGCGCGGATTTATAGTGATTGCGGCGCGGCCGAAAAGGGGAACGATATGTCCAAGTGGAAAGACGTCAAAAAGGTGGTGAGCTGGCCTATTCGGGTGGGCTCGACACATCGATCATCCTCAAATGGCTGCAAACTGAACTCAACGCCGAAGTGGTCACCTTCACCGCCGATCTGGGGCAGGGCGAGGAGTTGGAACCGGCGCGCCGCAAGGCCGAAATGCTGGGCATCAAGGATATTTTCATCGAGGATGTGCGCGAGGAATTCATCGCCGATTTTGTGTTCCCCATGTTCCGCGCCAATGCGCTCTATGAGGGCATTTATTTGCTGGGCACTTCGATTGCCCGCCCGCTGATTTCCAAGCGGCTGGTTGAAATCGCGCGGGAAACCGGAGCGGACGCCATCGCCCATGGCGCGACCGGCAAGGGCAATGACCAGGTGCGCTTCGAATTGTCGGCCTATGCGCTGAACCCGCATATCAAGGTGATTGCGCCGTGGCGCGACTGGGCGTTCAAAAGCCGCACGGACCTGCTGAAATTTGCCGAAGAGCACCAGATTCCGGTGGCCAAGGACAAGATGGGCGACGCGCCGTTCTCGGTCGATGCCAACCTGCTGCACTCGTCATCGGAAGGCAAAGTGCTGGAAGACCCGTGGGTCGAAGCGCCCAACTATGTCTATATGCGCACCATCTCGCCGATGGATGCGCCCGACGCGGTGACCGAGATTTCGATCGAATTCAAGAACGGCGACCCGATTGCGCTCAATGGGGCGGCGATGAGCCCTGCGACCCTCTTTGCCGCGCTCAACGCGCTGGGCCGTGACAATGGCATCGGCCGGATCGATCTGGTTGAAAACCGCTTTGTCGGCATGAAATCGCGCGGCATTTATGAGACGCCGGGCGGCACGATTTTGCTGGCGGCGCACCGAGCGATGGAATCCATCACGCTCGACCGCGGCGCGGGGCACCTGAAAGATGATCTGATGCCGCGCTATGCCGAACTGATCTATAATGGTTTCTGGTTTTCGCCCGAACGGCGCATGTTGCAGGCGGCCATCGACATGAGCCAGCAAAATGTGGAAGGCGAAGTGCGCCTCAAGCTCTACAAGGGCAATGTGATGGTGACCGGCCGCCGCTCGCCCAAATCGCTGTATGATGATGCGCTGGTGACATTCGAGGATGATCAGGGCGCCTATGACCAGAAGGATGCGGCGGGCTTCATCAAGCTGAATGCGTTGCGGCTGAAGCTGCTGGGCAAGCGCGACCGGGGCTAACCTGCGTCATTCACCGTAGCCCTGAGCTTGTCGAAGGGCGCGGCGCAGAATGGCACTGCTGGTTCGTTCCGGCGCCACGTGCTTCGCCAGGCTCAGCAATACGGTTCTTGGTTTAACCTCGCCCGCGATAGCCCGCAACACCCTGATCGGGCAGCCACAGTCCGGCGGGCGTCGGCCCGACTGCCAGAAAACATCAATCGGAATCCCGCCGCGCGGATACCAATAGCCGCCGATGCGCAGGAAACGTGGCTCGACCAGGGCGGCGATGCGCTTGCCGATCGAGACGGTGCAGTCCTCGTGGAACGCGCCGTGATTGCGAAAGCGCCGAGGTAGAGCTTCAGCGACTTCGATTCAACGAGCCAGCGGTCGGGCACGTAGTCGATCACCAGATGCGCGAAATCGGGCTGGCCGGTGACGGGGCACAGCGAGGTGAACTCCGGAACGGCAAAGCGCAACGAGATAGAGCTCGTCCGGGCGCGGGTTGGGTACATAGTCGAGCACGGCATCATTGGGGCGCGTGGGCAGGGCGGAGCTTTGCCCGAGGTGCAGCGGGCGCAGGCTTTCATGGCTGGTATCGGTCATGCGGTTGGTCTAATGCGCCGCACGGTTCATGTCATGCCCGTTGTTGGCCAAGGCCGCAGCCGACATGAGTCAGCCCCAATTCAGGCCGCGTAGGGAAAGAGACCCGCCGTGAGGGCGACTGTAATAACTTTGGACAGCCACCGATGGGCGTGCACTGCTGCGCTGGCGGCGATGTTGGTCGCCGCCGCGCCGGTTGCCACCGCCTCGACCGTAAGCGTCCCTCCTCCACGACCGTGCCGCCCATGACGGCATCGCCCGGTCCGCAACTGGTGCTCAACGCGGTTTGGGCGGTTGCGGCTGGCGTTGTCTTTGTACATCCGCTGGTCCACGCGCTGCGTGAGGCGGAAGAACGGATTCGATTCCTGGCGATCGTATTCACCGATAACTACCTGCCTTTCCCGTTCCAGCTCGTCGCGGCGAAAATTGGGATATCGGATGGCGGCGGCCATGAGGAAGGCGCCGAGCACCATCCACACGCTCGCATCCGCATAGCCGCCCAGCGCCGTGATCCGTTCGGCAAGCTGATCTATAAATTCAAAGATGCTCCCGGCCAGCTCGTCAAAGAGCAGATGCAGTTGATAAAATAGGCTTTGACATTCCAGTGGGCCTGCTTGGTCTGGCTGTAGAGATCGGACGTATCGGCAAGCTGCTGGTTCATCGGATTGATGGCGTGGCGCGCGTCGCGCCCTTCGCCGCCGCCGGCCATTCGAGCGAGCCGATCACCCTGCGCACCGCGATCTTCATGACGCTGCGCAACGAGGATCCCGGCCGGCGATCTTCCGGCTCAAGACCGTGAAGGACAGCGTCGACGCCACCGGCTATGGCGCGGCCTATGACTATTTCCTGCTGTCGGACAGCAATGACGAGACGGTTGCCGCGCGCGAGGAATTGCTGGCGGCCGAGTGGGCGCGCGAGGTGGGCGACCCTTCCCGCGTGATCTATCGCCGCCGCACCGACAACACCGGCTACAAGGCCGGCAATGTGCGCGAGTTCTGCGAGCGCTGGGGCGACCGCTACGAGTTGATGCTGC
>JAAUPH010000364.1 GCA_012035435.1 Sphingopyxis sp.
CGCGCCGCCCGCCTCGATGCTACCGATCACCGCGCCGACACCGACGGTATCGCCGACGGCATAGCCGTGCGCGCCCATGACGCCCGCGACCGGGGCGAGCACCTCCATCGCCACCTTGTCGGTTTCGAGGGATGCGATGGGCTCGTCGACCGCGACCGCGTCGCCCGGCTGTTTCAGCCACTCGCCGATGGTGGCTTCGGTGACGCTTTCGCCCAATGTGGGGACTTTGACTTCGGTGCTCATCATCTCGTCTCTCGAATAAATGGGGACAGTCCCTATTTTTTCTTGTTCATGTTGCTGAACGAATGAAAATGGGGACTGTCCCCATTTATTCGTCCCTGCCCTATTTCCGCGTCCGCCGTATTTCCGCACGGCGGCTGAGGCCCAGCGCATCGGCCACCAAGGCGCCCTGTTCAATCGCGTGCCGTGAGGCGAGGCCGGTTGCGGGCGAAGCTGAGGCCAAACGCCCCGCGTAGCGCGCGCGCATGCCTTTCTTGCCCGCTGCCAGCAGCGATTCCTCAATCAACGGTTCGACGAAGGACCAGGCGCCGTTGTTGCGCGGTTCTTCCTGCGCCCAGACCACATCCTCAAGGTTGGGCATGCGCTGCAAACGCACGGCCAGAGGATCGCCGGGGAAGGGGTAGATTTGCTCGACGCGGATGACCGTGGTGTCGGTCTGCCCCGCGGCATCGCGCGCCTCCATCAGGTCATAGCCGACCTTGCCCGAACAGAGCACGACGCGCTTGATATCGGCGTCGGCGGGCGGGGCGCGGTCGGACATCAGACGGCGGAAATGCGCGTCACCGATAAAGTCGCTGCGCAGCGAAACCGCCAGCTTGTGCCGCAACAGCGACTTGGGCGTCATGATAACCAGCGGCTTACGGAAGGGGCGCAGCATCTGACGCCGCAGCACGTGGAAATAATTCGACGAGGTCGAAATATTGCACACCTGAATATTGTCGCTGGCGCACAGTTGCAGGAAGCGTTCGAGCCGCGCCGAGCTATGTTCGGGGCCCTGCCCTTCATAACCATGCGGCAGCAACAGGACGAGGCCGTTGGCGCGCAGCCATTTGGATTCGCCCGACGCGATGAACTGGTCGATCATGATTTGCGCGCCATTGGCGAAATCGCCGAACTGCGCTTCCCATAGCACCAGCGCCTTGGGGTCGGCCATGGCATAGCCATATTCGAAACCGAGCACGCCATATTCGGACAATGGGCTGTCGAGCACTTCGAACCGCCCATGCGGGACGGTGGTGAGCGGGATATATTTTTCTTCGGTCTTTTGATCGACCCAGACGGCATGACGCTGGCTGAAGGTGCCGCGGCCCGAATCCTGACCCGACAGGCGGACCTGATAGCCTTCGGACAGCAAAGTGCCAAAGGCGAGGCTTTCCGCCATCGCCCAATCGAACACATCGCCTTCCTTCGCCGCGACCATCGCGGCGCGGCCGTCGATCACGCGGCGCAGCGTCTTGTGAACGTCCAGCCCCTCGGGAATGGTCGTGAGCGTCCGGCCGATGCTGTCGAACAATTTGTCCGACACGCCGGTGGGGATGTTCCGGCGCGCGCTTTCGGGGTCGGCGGGCATATGGAGCCCCGACCAGCGCCCGGCAAACCAGTCGGCCTTGTTCGCCTTATACGACGTGGCCGCCTCAAACTCGCCCTCGAGCCGCGCGACAAATTCGCCGCGCATCGCGTCAAGCTCGCCCGCCGCGATCACGCCCTCGGCCTCCAACCGCTCGGCATAGATGCTCGACACCGCCGGATGCGCACGGATTTTTGCGTACATCAGCGGCTGGGTAAAGCTGGGCTCATCGCCTTCGTTGTGGCCGAAGCGGCGGTAGCACCACATGTCGATAACGATGTCGCGTTTGAATTGCTGGCGGAAGTCGATCGCGAGCTTGCAGGCGAAGGTCACGGCCTCTGGATCGTCGCCATTGACATGCAGGATCGGTGCCTGGACCCCCTTGGCTACGTCCGAAGGATAGGGCGAGGAACGCGCAAATTGCGGGCTGGTCGTAAAGCCGATCTGGTTGTTGACGATGAAGTGGATGCAGCCCCCGGTGTTGTAGCCGCGAATGCCGGAGAAGCCGAGGCATTCCCACACAATCCCCTGCCCCGCGAACGCCGCATCGCCGTGAATGAGCACGGGCAGGACCTGGTCATGCTTGTCCCGGCCAATGTCACCGCGCGCCACCTGCTGCGCGCGCACCTTGCCCAGCACGACCGGGTTCACCGCCTCCAGATGTGAGGGGTTGGGGACCAGGCTCATATGCACCGACACGCCATCAAATTCGCGGTCGGTGCTGGTGCCCAGGTGATATTTGACGTCGCCCGACCCGCCGACATCTTCGGGGCTGGCGCTGCCCCCCTGAAATTCGTGGAAGATCACCTTATAGGGCTTGGCCATGACATTGGAGAGCATGTTGAGGCGGCCGCGGTGGGCCATGCCATAGACGATTTCCTTGACGCCCAGCTGGCCGCCATATTTGATGATAGCCTCCATCGCCGGGATCATCGATTCCCCGCCGTCGAGCCCGAAACGCTTCGTGCCGACATATTTGCGCGCGAGGAATTTCTCCCACTCCTCGGCCTCGACGACTTTGCCCAGAATCGCCTTTTTGCCGAGGATGCTGAAATCGATGCTCTTGCCCGCGCCTTCCATGCGGTCCTGCAGAAATCGGCGTTCCTCAACATCGGCGATGTGCATATATTCAAGGCCGACGGGGCCGCAGTAATTTGCCTGAAGGATCGCAACGATCTCGCGCACGCTCGCCTTTTCGAGGCCAAGCGCGCCGCCGAGATAGATGGGTCGGTCCTGATCCGCGCCGACAAAGCCATGATATTCGGGCGTCAGATCGGCGGGGATGTCCTGTTTCTGAATGCCCAGCGGGTCGAGTTTGGCCGCGAGATGCCCGCGCACCCGGTAGGTGCGGATCAGCATCATTGCGCGGATCGCATCGCCCGCCGCACGCGCGACCTCAGCATCGGACAGCGGCGCGCCTGCCTTGGCCGCAACGGCCTTGACCGCGACCTGCATCCGCATGGGGTCGAGCCCTGCGGTGAGGTCGTCGCTATCGATCAGCGGCCAATTGGCGCGGCCCAGCTGGGGCCTGCCTGCACCTCGTCCGCGTCAAAGTTCTGCCGTTCGATGTTCATCTGTCTCGCGTCCCGGCGAAAATAGGGACAGTCCCCATTTTTTCTCGTTTCATCTTTGCAAGGCGGCGACGTCGGTGCGGGAAAAATGGGGACTGTCCCTATTTTCGCGCCGCACCGTCGCAAGCCTCACACCCGCTCTTTCAGCACCTCCGCCAGCGTTTCACCCAGCAGCGAGGGCGAAGGCGACACGCGGATGCCTGCGGCCTCCATCGCCACAATCTTGCTGTCGGCGTCGCCCTTGCCACCCGACACGAT
>JAAUPH010000365.1 GCA_012035435.1 Sphingopyxis sp.
GAGCGGCCCCCGTCGCCCGCTACGACGTGCGCGCCGGGACGGTCAGCGGCTTCATGGCGATGGCGGGTGGCGGCATGGGCGGAGCCCTCTCTATGATGATGGGCGGCGGCGGCGGTTCGGCGCGCGAACTTGAACTGCGCCTCGGGTCACAGCAATTGCCGACGAAGGGCAAGGCGAAGGCCGATCATTTCATGCCGCGGCGCGAAGCTCGGCAAATCGGTGCCGCTCTTCACCCCCGAACCCGGCAAGCCCGGCCCGCGCGACGACACCCCGCCCGAAGAGCGCGAATTCAAAAAGCCCAAGGGCCGCCTGCTCATCTATTGGGGCTGCGGCGCAAAGGCGCCCAAGGGCCAGCCCGTTGTTATCGACTTTGCCAAAATGGCGGCGGGGCAAGTGCCGCAGGGCCTGTTCGCCAGCAGCGTGATCCGCGATTATGGCCCGCAAATGAGCAACAGCAAGACATACGGCTATTGGCCCGGTGACGATGGCAAGCGGTTAAAGGGCGACAGCTCGCTCCTCGGCGCACACCGCATTGCGGGCAATTACAGCCCCGAAATCGCCTTCACGCTGGGCCAGGATTTCCTCGACCCACTCAAAGCCAAAGCCGTCGACGGCACCGCAGGCGTACCCGTCAGCTGGAACAGCGTGCCGCGCAGCACCGGCTATTTTATGTGGGCGTTCGGCGCGAAAGGCACCGGCCCCGACAACGCCACTGATCTGGTCTGGTGGTCCTCCAGCGCCAGCCGTGATTTCTTCGGCGGCCTCACCGACTGGATTTCCCCGGCCGAAGTCACGCGGCTGATCAACCGCAAGGCCGTGCTGCCCCCCGCCATCACCCAGTGCACTATCCCCGCCGAAGTCCGCCGCGACGCCCCCGACTTCCTGATGGGCAACCTCTTCGCCTATGGCCCCGAAGAAAATTTCGCTTATCCGCCCAAGCCAGCGGACGCCAAAGCGCGCTGGGACCTGCAATGGACCGCCCGCGTCCGCCACCGCAGCACCACCAGCTTCATGGTTGGCGGGCCGGATATGGGACAGATGGGTTCAGCCGATAAGCCGGAGGATAAGCCCAAGTGCAAGAAGGGGCTGGGGGGCTTGCTGGGCGGGGCGATTGGGGCGTGTTGAGGGGAGGCAACAAGCCACCCTTGAAATCAACGCTCAAAAATAGTCGCATTTGATCGTTGGAAGTGGTATGCGCTATCCTGCAAATTCGTCCCACCAACATGAGTTTTTGAATCGGAATTGGACCAAACTTACATTCATCTGCTTGCGTCGTCTGCTTTTCTTTCCTAGGAACACGTCAAGAACAAATTCACATCAAGCACACCTTGAGGCGCTGGAATCATGAAATCAGTTGAGCTTTTTGCTGGTGCAGGCGGATTGGCGATGGGCGTGAGTCAAGCTGGCTTCAAGCCAGTCCAGATCGTTGAATGGGACAAATGGTGTTGCGACACAATCCAACATAACCGTGCAAACCAAGTCGCGATAGTAAAGGACTGGCCCTCGCCGACACTCGGCGATGTCCGTCCAATGGATTTTAGAAGTCTTGAGGGCGTAGTCGACTTGGTAACGGGAGGTCCTCCTTGCCAGCCGTTCTCAATGGGTGGGCAGCACCGAGCCTTTGACGATCAAAGAGACATGTGGCCGCAAGCGGTGCGTGCCGTCCGTGAAATTCGCCCCAAAGCTTTCATTTTTGAAAACGTGAAGGGGATGACTCGCGCTGCTTTTGCAACGTATTTCTCATACATCGACCTTCAACTTCATCATCCGGCCATTTGCCGCCGAAGAGGTGAAGATTGGCGAGATCATTTTGGACGATTGCAACAGCACCACACGTGTGATGAAAAAATGTTGCCTGAGTACAAGGTTGTCGCTGAGGTACTGAATTCGGCTGACTATGGCATTCCTCAAAAACGTGAGAGAGTAATTTTTGTTGGCTTTCGTGCGGACATGAAGATTGCTTGGCGGTTTCCTCGACCGACGCACTCCTCTGATCGTTTGCTTTGGGACAAATATCGGAGCGGAGAATATTGGGATAGGCATCAAGTCTCTTCGAAATACCGTCGAACTTTGGCACCTGAAAGTGCGAGAGCTGAACGCTTGGACTGCATCCCATCCGAAGAACCCTGGCAAACTGTTCGTGATGCGTTGTCGAAGTATGGGGAGCCCACCGAAAACGGCTCTGGCAAATTCCTGAATCACAAACTTCAACATGGTGCCCGGAGTTACCTAGGCCATACGGGTAGCCCAATGGATCAACCAGCGAAGACGTTAAAGGCCGGTGTTCACGGGGTGCCGGGCGGCGAAAACATGTTAGTTCGTTCGGATGGCTCTGTACGTTACTTTAGCGTGCGAGAGAGCGCCGCCTTGCAAACTTTTCCGGACCAATACGAGTTCCGAGGATCATGGACAGAAGCAATGAGGCAATTGGGCAACGCTGTTCCGGTAAAATTGGCGAACTCGATTGCGTCTGATGTCCGTCGAAATCTAGAATGTACTAATGCATAAGGAATACCCTCACCATTTCACATTTGATCTCGACGCAGGCATTCGCTCACAGCTCGTTGAGCATCTGGAAAGAACGCCCAAGCTCGAACTTGCTAAGGGTGTAGGCCCGTCGGAAAGTGGCTTGTATGCGATATTTCTCGATGAAACGCTTGTGTACATCGGCAAAGCGACAAGGACATTTACAAAAAGCGGTCGAACATTGCGCGCGCGACTGGCAGAGCACATTGGAAAACTTTCGGGTCGCAAGGCGGACCTGAGCCGCTTTAAAGTTACATATGCAACCTTTGATAGCGATTGGTGGGTAGTCGCAGGCGAGGTGTCGCTTATTCGACATCTGTCCCCACCCTGGAACGACAGTGGCTTTGCCAGTAAGACGCCCGGTGCTGGGAGGCCTGGAACCGAAAGGATCAGCGAATTCGATCGACTGTTCCCTCCACTGCCCAGTACCGAATAAGAGTTACCCATCGCACCGAATCACGGCCCCCTCGGACGGGGACGCGTAATAGCATGTCCCCGGGTGCGCTTTCACCTCTCCTCCCCTCCGCGCCCTCTGCGCGAAACCCCTTTCCTACACGCCCGCCATTTGCTCCATCCTGTCCGATGAGCACCGCCCCCTCCCCCGACTCGCCCGCGCCCGGCGCTGAGTCCAGCGATCCCGATCTGTCCGGCACCCTGTTCGACTTCACCCCTGTGCCCATGGCGCGCGTCCGTGCGGGTGGCTGGTCGGCGGTGGCGGCGATTGATGCCAAACAGTGTGAAGCCCGCGCAGTTTTCTGCACCTTTCCGAAACGTCAGTCGGCCCGCAAAGTTGGATTTATCGGTGAACTTTGGTGACGTTTGGGCGGCAGCAAATCCTCCCTGTGGCGGCGCAGCCGACATGGGGAGGAGGACCGCCGCTGCAGGCGG
>JAAUPH010000366.1 GCA_012035435.1 Sphingopyxis sp.
CTGGTGGTGTTCTCGCTGGGCGTCTGGCTCACCCGGTCCGCAGGCTGCGTGATCAACGATTACGCCGACCGGTGGCTGGACCCGTTGGTCGAACGCACCAAGGGTCGGCCGCTGGCCACCGGTGCGGTGCGGCGGGCGAGAGCGCTTGCGGTGTTCGCGGTGCTGATGCTGGCCGCGTTCGCGCTGGTGCTGACGATGAACCGGCTGACGGTCCTGATGAGCGTCGCAGGTGTGTTCCTGGCCGCCAGCTACCCCTACTTGAAGCGCTACACCTATCTGCCCCAGGTCTATCTCGGGCTGGCCTTCGGCTGGGGGATTCCGATGGCGTTCGCGGCGATCCGCGGCGAGGTGCCGGCGATCGCCTGGGTGCTGTACGTCGCCAACATCTTCTGGACCACCGGTTACGACACCTGGTACGCGATGGTGGACCGCGAGGACGACCTGCGTATCGGCGTGAAGTCGACCGCGATCCTGTTCGGCGGAGGCCGACCGGCTCATCATCGCGGTCATGATGGCGCTGGCGGTGGAGGCGCGGCTGACCGGTGCTTTCCATGAGGATGCAGTCGCCGATTTCTGCGATGCGTTCGGCGGCGGGATGACGCCCGACGACGTCCGGCGGATCATGAAGGACAGCCGCATCGGAAGCTATGGGGCGCTGGGCCTTATCCTCGCGGTCGGCCTCCGCGCCGCGCTGACAATGTCGGCGATACAGGCCATGCCGCCAATATTCGCGGCTGTAACGATCATCGCAGCCGCGACCTTCGGCAGGCTGGTCGTCGTAGCTCTGATGGCCATGGTGGCACCGGCACCCGGCGGAAGCGGGCTGGCCAGGGATGTTGGATCCGGCGTCGGCATGAAGACACTGCTCATGGCCGGCCTTGCAGCCCTGCCCGGCCTGGTGGCTTTTGCCCTGCTCAGGCCTCTGCCGCTTCTGCTGGCGGCTGCGATGGCTGGCCTGTTCCTGTTCTGGTTTCGCGCGCTGTTGCTGCGCAGGATCGGAGGCAGCACGGGGGATTGTCTCGGTTTCGCCGCTTATGCGGGCCAGCTGATCCTGCTGCTTTCGGCGACCGCGCATTGACCGGCACCATAGTCCTCGTCCGCCACACCGAAGTCGCCTTGTCATGGAAAGGGCGCTGCTATGGCATCAGCGACGTCCCGCTCAGTCGAGCGGGCAAGACCGCTGCCACCCGGCTCTCGATCGAACTGGCCGCCCGTCGTCCGGCCTGGGTGATGCATAGCGGCCTTGTCCGTGCGCGCCTTCTGGCCGAGCAGATTGCCGCGCGCGCCGGCTCCTCCCTTCAAGAAGGCCGTGACTGGCGCGAACGCGATTTTGGCACGTGGGAGGGCCTTTCATGGACTTCAGTCTATCGGGCCAGTGGCAATGCGATGGACGGCATGATCGATGCGCCCGGTGTGTTCCGACCAGGCGGCGGTGAAACGACCAACGAACTCGCCGATCGGGTGGCAGCCGCATGGGAGCGTCTGCCCGCCGGCGACGGCATTGTGGTGACACATGGCGGCCCGATCGCTGCAATCCTGGGCCGGCGGAGCGGCAAGCCGGTCGTCGACTGGCTAGCGCTTGCGCCGCCATACGGCGGCTACAATGTTGTTCCAAGACGGACTTAGACGTCGGGTCGCATCCGCATCATGCCGCTGAACGCCGCCTTGCGCCGACACCTCCCGACTTACGCGCTATGATGAGCAGATGGCGCGCCCGGCAGGATTCGAACCTGCGGCCACCCGCTTAGAAGGCGGGTGCTCTATCCAGCTGAGCTACGGGCGCCCCGGTGGTGCAATAGCCATATTTGCGCGCCAGCAAAAGGCGGTTAAGTGAGGGCGCATGTCTGGCATCTCACAACCCGTGCGCACCAGCGCCGCCGCGGTCCATCATTCCGCTATTATGACCTAGTCATGGCGGCCTTCGTCGCCATCCTGTTGCTATCGAACATCATCGGCGCGGCCAAGCGGTCGGTCGTCGATCTGCCCTTCATCGGCGAATGGCCGTTTGGGGCGGGCGTGCTGTTCTTCCCGATCAGCTATATCATTGGGGACATATTGACCGAGGTTTACGGCTATGCCCGTGCCCGGCGGGTGATCTGGACGGGCTTTGGCGCGCTCGCCTTCATGGCGTTTATGGCGTGGGTCGTGGTGTCGCTGCCGCCTGCGCCCGGCTGGCCCGATCAGGCGGCATATGAGCCGTATTCGGGAACAGCTGGCGGATCGTGCTCGCCTCGATGCTCGCCTTTTGGGCCGGGGAATTTGCCAACAGCATGGTGCTCGCCAAGCTCAAACTGCGCGACAATGGCAAACGCATGGGGCTGCGCTTTGTCGCCAGCACCTTTGTCGGCCAAGGGCTCGACAGCTTCATTTTCTACCCCGTGGCCTTTTACGGGCTCGACGGCTGGCCCAACGAGGCGCTGTTTCAGACCGTGCTGTCGCAATGGGCAATCAAGACAGGGTGGGAGATTATATTGCTGCCCATCACTATCGCCATCGTCGTTGCACTGAAACGGCGCGAGGGCGTCGACCTTTATGACGACACCACCGATTTTACGCCGTTTCGCGTAAAGGCCTGACCCCATGGATATCGTTCAAATGTCCGCCGATTATCAGGCGACCAAACTGCTGCTGGTTCAGGGCAGCGGGCTCGCCAAGGATGCGCTGCATATCTATTTCGGCTTGGCGCTGTTCCTGTTCGTCCGGCTGGTCTGGCGGTGGCGCTTTGGTTGGCTGATGGCGTGGCTCGCGGTGCTGGTGCTTGCCGTGGGCGGGGAATGGCTCGATCTGCGCGGCGAGGGTCTGGCCGGGGCGATTCAGCCCGATAGTGCACATTGGCACGACATTTGGAACACGATGTTCTGGCCGACCGTGCTCGCGCTCATCGGCCGCTGGCTGCATCCCAAACCAAAGCCGGTCGCCGCAGCCGAGCCTTTAGCCGACGAGAGCGCCGAGCGCGGCAGCGAATAGACGCGCGCCGTCTTCGTTCCCGTGCGCTGCTTCGCTGCTGCGTTCGGGGTGCGGCATCATGCCCAGCACATTGCCTGCGTCGTTCAGCACCCCGGCAACGTCGCGCGCCGACCCGTTCACCTGCTCGGTGTAACGAAACGCCACCCGGCCCTCGCCGTCCAACCGATCAAGCGTTGCTGCATCGGCGAAATAATTGCCATCGTGATGCGCGACGGGAATCCGGATCGCCTCGCCCGCCGCATAGCCGCTGGTAAACAGCGACTGATTATTCTCAACCGTCAGCCCAACGGTGCGGCACAACAAATTTACGCCCCGTCATTGCGCACTCGAACGCACCCAGGGAGCAGCCCCGCCTCGGTCAACGCACCTCGAAACCCGTTGCACACCCCCAGCCACGGGCACCCCGCGCGCGGCTGACGCACGGACTGCGCCC
>JAAUPH010000010.1 GCA_012035435.1 Sphingopyxis sp.
GCGCTCGACCCAGAATTGCCGCTTGGTCAGGCGCTGGCCTTTTGGGGCAAATTCGACGGCGCTGACGACGCGCGCGTCAATGCGGCAATGGCGGCAATGGCGCTTACAACATTGGCCTACGTCCCCACCGCCTATCTCTCAACCGGCCAGCGCAAACGCGCCGTCCTTGCCCGCGCCATCGCCAGCGGTGCGCCGCTGTGGTTGCTCGACGAACCGGGCAATGGTTTGGACGGTGCCTCTCTCGCGCTGCTGCGCGCTGCGATTACGGGGCATCGCGAAAACGGCGGCGCGATCCTTTTCGCCTCGCACTTTGACCTCGCACTGTCCGATCAACAGTCCCTCGACCTCGCCGAGCGAGCCGCATGAATGGGCTCGGCCGCCTGTTCGTGCGCGACCTGCGGCGCGCCTGGGGCACCGGGACCATCTGGCTTCCTGTCGCTTTCTTCCTCTTGGTCGCGACGCTCTATCCTTTCGCCGTCGGGCCTGACCGCGCACTGCTCGCCCGCACGGGTGGCGGCATGATGTGGGTCGCCGCGCTGCTGGCCGCGCTCCTTCCCGTCGACCGCCTTGTCCGCCCCGATTGGGAAGCGGGGATGCTCGACCAATTCCACGTTCGAGGGATCAGCGACGAGGCGCTGGCTGCAACGCGCATCGCCGCGCATACCGTCAGCTTCGGTCTGCCGCTGCTCGTCGCGCTAGTTCCCGCGGCTGCCTGTTGGGGCTGGAAGGCGGGGATGTACGGCGCATCGCGCTGGGCCTCGCAATCGCCGCACCAGGGCTTGCGAGCCTGGCGGTGCTCAGCGCCGCGCTGACCGCTCCTTTGAAGGGCGGCAACGCCATCGCGGGCCTGCTCGTCCTGCCGCTCGCAGTGCCGCTTTTGATTTTCGGTGCGGGCGTCCTCAACCCCGCGAGCGTTGGCGCGCTCAAATTGCTCGGCGCATCCAGCTTGTTGCTGACCGCCATTGGTCCTTTCGCGGTGGGCGCATCGCTACGGGCACTCAGGGACTAAACCATGCAGCAGAGCCTTGCCCATATCGCGCTCATCGTCCGTGACTATGACGAAGCCATAGCCTTTTACGTCGGCAAATTGGGCTTCAGCCTTGTTGCCGATGAAGATCAGCCGACACAGGACAAACGCTGGGTGGTGGTGGCCCCGCCAGGCGCCCTTGCCCATTCCACAAGCATTTTGCTGGCCCGCGCCAGCGCCCCCGATCAGGCGCGCTTCATCGGCGATCAAGCCGGAGGGCGGGTGTTCCTGTTCCTGTCGACCGATGATTTCTGGCGCGATTATCATGCGATGATTGCCAAAGACATCGTCTTCGTCCGCGAACCGATGGCGGCCGACTATGGCACCGTAGCCGTTTTCCTGGACCTTTACGGGAACCGCTGGGATTTGGTCGAATTCAGCAACGGGCCAGCGTGACCCGTATGATGATCGCGCTTGGCTTGCGGCAGCGGTGTTTGTGCGGTACGCCGATTAGAATAGATGTTACACCCCCGTCACCCCATCACCAGTCTTCCGCGCATTTTGCCCACAGGAGCTGTTCATACGCCACCTTTCTCTCTCGCTGCTGCTCGGTGCAGGATGGCTTGCCGTATCGGCATCGTCACCCGCGCTGGCTTGTTCGGACCTTCCGAACATCTGTCAGATGAATGCCCAGCATCATCAGAACATGATGGACATTGCGGCAACACCGCCATGGAGTGAGGGATATGATGACAGCCATTATGACGCTCCAAGGCGCGCACCCTTGACCGCAGAAGATTGGGCGCGGCTGATTGAAAATGCCAAGGAACAGGACGCCCGTAACGAGGCGGAACATCAACGCCGCTTAAAGGAAGATCCCGCCTATAGCCTGTTTCACAACGGCTTTTGGGTCAAAACAGAGGCGGGCGATGCTGACAAGGGCCGATCCTGCATGGTGCATTTCACGCGCAAGGGTCAGGGCGTGGTCATCGCCGGGCCAAGCGGACAATATGGCGGCGGCGTGCTAAGCCTCTATGGCTATTTCGTTCCCGGATCGAAGTCGCTCAAAGTCATCACTGTGACGTTGCGTCAGGATGATGATCCCCCGCAGCAGCTAAAGGTCTTCAGCGGCAAAACCCCGTGGATGGACAAATTGGGCATGGTCCATTTCGCCGTGCCGGACATTGACGCTGCCATGGCCGGGATGTCGGACGAGATGTTGTTCGCGCTGGAGCATAAGGGCGAAGAGGTGATGTTCATCAAATGGCAGGAGGGCCATAAGCACCGCGATATCATGAAATCCTGCCTGAAACGGCAGCGGTCCCTCACCGCGAAATAAACTTCATCAAAGAAAAAGGGCCGGAGTTTCCTCCGGCCCTTTCCATTTCCCTCAGGGGCGGTTCGCTTAAGCGCCGACCACATCAGCAACGTCAACCTTGACGCCCGGGCCCATGCTCGAGCTCAGCGCGATCTTGCGGACATATTTGCCCTTTGCGCCCGACGGCTTCGATTTGATGATGGCATCGACGAAAGCGTCAAAATTCTGGCGGAGTTTCTCTTCGCCAAACGACAGCTTGCCGAGGCCAGCGTGGATGATCCCGGCCTTTTCGACGCGGAATTCGATCTGGCCGCCCTTGGCGGCCTTGACCGCTTCGGCGACATTCGGGGTCACGGTGCCCAGCTTTGGGTTCGGCATCAGGCCCTTTGGGCCCAGCACCTTACCCAGACGGCCGACGATGCCCATCATGTCCGGTGTCGCGATGACACGGCCATAATCGAGATTGCCAGCCTGCATATCGTCCAGCAGGTCTTCGGCGCCAACCTTGTCAGCCCCGGCAGCAAGCGCCGCTTCGGCCTTGTCGCCGCGTGCGAACACGGCAACCTTGACGTCCTTGCCGGTTCCGGCGGGCAGCGTCACGACGCCGCGGACCATCTGGTCGGCGTGGCGCGGATCGACACCCAGGTTCATCGCGATTTCCATCGTTTCGTCGAACTTGGTCGATGCCAGTTCACGCACCGTCTTGATCGCGTCGGCGACGGCATGCAGCTTCTGGTTGTCGTGCTTTTCGGCAAGGCTCTTCGCCTTCTTGCTCAGCTTTGTCATGGATTAGCCCTCCACCACTTCAAGGCCCATCGAACGCGCGCTGCCTTCGATGATCTTGGTTGCCTGTTCGATCGAATTGGCGTTGAGATCCTTCATCTTGATCTCGGCGATCTCGGCCAGCTTCGAACGGGCGATCTTGCCTGCGCTCAGCTTGCCCGGCTCCTTCGAACCCGATTTCAGATTCGCAGCCTTCTTGATCAAATACGAAGCCGGGGGCGTCTTGGTGACATAGGTAAAGCTCTTGTCGGCAAACACGGTGATGATCACCGGGGTCGGCGTGCCCTTTTCCAGCTCGCCCGTTGCCGCGTTAAAAGCCTTGCAAAATTCCATGATATTCACGCCGCGCTGGCCCAAGGCCGGCCCGAGTGGCGGCGACGGGGTTGCATTGCCCGCCGGCACGTTGAGCTTGATATAGCCCGTGATTTTTTTGGCCATGATGGCCTCCTTCTTCTCTCTGTCGCCCCGAAAGTGATCCGAGGCTCAAGCTATGCGGTCAAACAGCGATCAAAAAGACCACCTCCCGCGCGAATTTCGCTCGGGCATGCCCAAACGAAGGCGGGCCATTACGGCCGACATCCGCGAAATGCAAGAGCAATCGGGTGGCGGGGCTTGGGGTCAGGACCTGGTGCGACGGCCTCACCACACCGCACATAAATCCTTGCGCCGCCTATGGCCGCTATCTACCAATGGTGCGGGGGGGGGGGATTGCAGTGGGTCGCCTAGCCATAGTTTTGAGCGCGCTAGGTGCGTTGCTGCCTTCGTCATTGCCTGCGCAAGACGCAGCCGCCCCGGCTCCTCTGTCCGTACCGGAAGCCGCGCTAACGCTGCCCGCCTTCACCATGGTGGAGATAGAAATTCTCACGCCGCTCAATTCCAAGACGAGCAGGATGGGGGAGATGTTTCCCATTCGCTTGGCCGAACCCATCATCATCGACGGCACAATACTGGTTCCCGCCGGGGCAACTGGCGAAGGCGAAATCATTCACGCGGCGAAGGCCCGGGCGGCTGGCAAGGCTGGCGAGATGATATTGGCCGCGCGCTATATCGAGCATCGGGGTATCCGGATTGCGCTGCGAAGCTTCAAATTTGGTCCCGCTACCGGCAAAAGCAATGTTCAGGAGGCCAGTGCGTCGGCGTCGCGGTCGCCACGCCTTTGATCCTGTTGATCAGCGGCGGCAATGTTGATGTGCCGGTCGGAACCCGCGCGCATGCAAAAACAGCGGTCAACATCATATTCACAACAGGGGGAGAATCCTAAATGCGTTCGATCAAATTGTTCATGGCACTTTGCTCGGTTGCCGTCGTCGCGGCGCCCGCCGCTACCATGGCTGCGGAAAAGGCGCCGACTGTCATTGCGGCGCCTGCCGCCGGCAAGGGTCAGGTCGTGTTTTACCGCACCGGCGGTCTGATGGGCGCAGCGATTGCTTGCAATGTGCGTGAAGACGGGAAGCTGATCGGCGGTTTGTCCGGCGGAAAATATTTCGTCGCCAATTTCACCCCGGGCAAACATGTGCTCACGACCAAGTCGGAAGCCACCGACACGTTGAACATGGAAATTGAATCGGGCGAAACCTATTATGTCCGCTGCACAATTGGCGCCGGGGTCATGGCCGGACGCCCCAATTTGTCGCCAGTCGACAAGGCCGCCTTCGACGAAAAATCGTCAAAGCTGAAACTGAAAACCGCAGATCAGCTGAAACAAGAGGCCGACAAGGACGCCAAGAAAAAGGCGAAATGAGCCAAGTCCCTCCGCCCTTCGCAAGCGAGGGGCGGAGCGGCCACCCCGTCCATCCGGACGGAGGCGATCACTTCATCCGTTCAACCTGCTCAAAGTCGAGCTCGACCGGGGTCGGACGACCAAAGATTGACACGGACACCTTGACCCGCGCCTTGTCGAAGTCGAGTTCTTCGACCACGCCGTTAAAGCTTGCGAAGGGACCTTCGAGCACCTTCACAGAATCGCCGGATTTCATAATCGACACGCACTTCGGTCTTCGGCCGCGCTGCGGCTTCGGCCTTGCTGTTGAGGATGCGCGCCGCTTCGGCTTCGCTGATCGCCTGGGGCTTGCCGGACGATCCCAGAAAACCCGTGACCTTCGGCGTGTTCTTGACCAAGTGATAGACATCGTCGGTCATGGTCAGCTTGGCGAGCACATAGCCGGGGAAGAATTTCCGCTCGGTCTGCACCTTCTTGCCGCGCTTCACTTCGGTCACCATTTCGGTCGGCACTTCGACCGATTCGACCAACTGGGTCAGCCCCAAACGCTCCGCCTCGGCCACCACCGAATCGCGAACCTTGCCTTCGAACCCCGAATAGGCGTGAATGATGTACCAGCGCGCCGCCATATGCCCCAATTCCTGTAAAGTCGTTATGTCCGCCCGGCCTCAACCGGCTAGCGACGTCAGCCAGCGCACAATTGCGCCAAAAACCGTATCGATGCCAAGGAAGAAAAAGGCCAAAATCGTCGCCATGATGAACACCATGATGGTCGTCATCATCGTTTCGCGGCCCGTGGGCCATACGATTTTGCGCGCCTCGGCACGCACCTGATTGACGAATTCACCGGGGCTGGTTTTGGCCATTTGCTTGTTTCCTTGCTCGCCCGGACCATAGCCCCGTCACCGGCAAATGGCCGGCGCGACGGGAGCCCTGATGTCGGGATGTGACCGCATTTAGTGCGATTACACCGATGTTGCAAGGGGCGGTGGGGCGGATGCACATCAGGCAAAAACCGGGGCGGGCTGCGCCTTCGGCATCGCGCGCGCGAGCAGCACCAGCAAGCTTGCCACCACCAGCCAGCCCAGCGTCGGCAACCCGGCAAAGAGCAGATTGATCAAATCCGCCGACGCTTCCGGACTTTTCGCATCGAAACCGCCGGCATCGAGCAGCGCATATGAAGTGGCAATCGCCGATGCGACGCCGATCTTTTGCATCAGCATGGTGATCGCAAACAGGAATGCGCTGCGATCACGGCCGCAGCGCGCCCGGTCGTGCGGGACCAGATCGGTCAATGTGCCATAAATGAAGATAAGACCGACAAACCCCGATCCCAGCAACAGCGTAAAGGCCAGCGCCTGCCCCTGTCCATTGGGCCGCACGAGCAGCGCGCCCGACATGATCACCGCCACAAACAGCGCCATCGCGATCATCGCGCTGGTCTTACCGAGCCGGCGCGCCGCCCAGGTCCACAGCGGCGTACTGATCGCGCCGCCGATGAAGGTTGCGAACAGCAGCAGCGAACTCGACCCATCAAGCCCCAATACGCCGTCGGCATAAAAGACGAACAGCGCGGTCAGCGTCCCAAAAGCAAAGCTGTTGAAAAACTGGATGCCATAGAGCAGCAGGAGCGGCCGAAAAGCCAGTGTCAGCATCATTTCGCTACGCCAGTCAATCGCGGCCTCTTCGACGGGCAAGCGCGGCGGAATGCGCATCGTCATGGCCAAAGCCAAGGGCAGCGCCAGCGCCACCAAACTCGCATAGGCGATAATCCGCCCTTCCAGGCTGAGCCCCGGGATCAGCGCCTGGGCCGCAGCGGGCATGGCAAAGGCCAGCACCAGAACGATCTTCGCGGACCATTCGCGCGCACCGAACAAGCGGCTCGACGCATCGGTCGTCGTCGCCAGCGCGGACCCCCACGACAAATACGCCACATCATAGAGGCTGAAGGACGAATAAAAGAGCAGCAGCAGTGGCAGCAGCGCCCAAAAGGGCAGCACATCGCCCAACGCCAGCAACAGGAACAACAGCAGCGCCAGCGGAAACGCCGCGCGCCACATCCAGCGCCGGTGCGTCGTCCCGCCCGACTTGCTCCGGTCCACCAGCCGTCCGATCAGCGGATCGACCACGCCGTCCCACAAGGTCGACAGCGAGAACATCAGGCCGACCAATCCCACCGCGATGACCCCGCTCTCGCTTATAAATGGCGGCAGATAGACGCTGAACGGCAACCCCAGTATCGCCGACGGCCCCACGCAAATGGCAAAGGCCGTCACGGTGCGCGAAGAGAGCGCCTCGTCCTGCTCGGCTGCGGGGGGAGCGTTCGCCATCAAGCGACAGCTTCGCATTACTGACATTCATGTCAAGACGCGTCGAACCTGGTCATTGCGTCCGCGGTTTGGCCAGATCGCTCGCCTTCAACTCCAAATTTACCCATTTGTGCGATGGCCGGACGATCTCGCAATCAGGTTGAACCCACTATGCAACATTCGCCAGCAGGCTTTGGCCGCCGCCCCATGACGCCGACCGGCAGCGGTTATTTTCGCGGCGACCATGATCCGGCCCGCGCCGCGCCCATCAGTGTTGGCACCGCGCCCGCGCCCACCAGCGCGCCGATCGCCAATCAGGACATCGGCCACCGCATCGTCGGGCATGAACTCCAATTTCTGGAGATCGACCTCGGCCCCGGCGAAAGCGTTATCGCCGAACCAGGCGCACTGGTCTGGAAAGATTTCGAGATTGATATGAGCACGACGCTCAGCGACGGCTCGCAAGAGGATGAGGCGATCATCCGCAAGCTGCTGGGCGCGGGGAAACGGGCACTGCTGGGCGAAGGCCTGTTCACCGTCACCTTTACCAATCAGGGCGTCGGGCAAGCAAAGACCGCACGCATCGCCTTTTCAGCACCATTCCCCGGCAATATCGTGCCGCTGCGGCTGGCCGATTATGACGGCCGCGTGATCTGTCAGAAGCAAAGCTTCCTTGCTGCCGCGCGCGGTGTGAAAGTCGGCCTCAAGCTCATTCCCGGCATCACGACCGTCAACGGCCATAGCCGCGCCCGCGCGGTGATGACCGGAATGTTCGGCGGCGAAGGATTTCTGATGCAAGTGATCGAAGGCACCGGCTGGGCCTTTGTGCACATGGGCGGCACGGTGATCGAACACGATATCGCCGGCGGCGAGCGCATTCACGTCGATCCCGGCTGTGTCGCGGCCTATACCGATGGCGTCGATTACACCATCGTGTCGGCGGGTGCCGGGATCCGCAGCAAGATGTTCGGCGGCGAAGGCTTCATCCTCGCGGCGCTGACCGGCCCCGGTAAGGTGTGGATCCAATCGATGCCGATGACCCGCCTGATGGCGCAAATCGCGGCGGCAGGCGGCGCGGCTTCGGCTACGGGCGAACTGGCGGGCGAAGCGGTGGAAGCTGCTGGCAAGGCTGCCATGGTCGGCGCCGCAGGATTGGCGGGGATAGCCGGCGTCGCGGCCCTGACCGACGACAATGTCGAAGATGGCCTGCTGGGCCAGTTTGGTAAATTGTGCGGCGACTGAAGGCGCGGCGCACCCAAGTTTCATCGGGCCTGGCAGGGGCAGTAGGACTCGAACCTACGACCCTCGGTTTTGGAGACCGATGCTCTACCAACTGAGCTATACCCCTAGGCCGGACGCCGCCCTTAGCCGCACTGCCCCCTGCCGCGCAAGGGGGAAGCGCGACAAATGCTTGGCACTGGGGCGGCGGCGCTGTTAGTCGCAGGGGCGATCATGTCCGTCCCTGCCGCCCCTGCTCCCACCAACATGGTCGGCGGCATCGCCTTACGTCTTGTCGCGATGCTGGGACTGTCGCTGATGTTCGTGGTGGTCAAACTAGTGGCCGACCGCGGCATCCATCTGGTCGAGAGCCTGTTCTGGCGCCAGGCCTTTGCGCTACCGTTTGTTTTCGCCTGGGCCCTGACCCACGGCGGCATCGCCATCCTCAAAACGGATCGCCTTGCCGCGCACAGCCGCCGCGCGGCCATGGGCCTCGGGGGCATGGCGATGAACTTTGGCGGCATGATCCTGCTCCCCATGGCGGAGGCGACGACGATCAGTCTGTCAGTCCCGATTTTCGCAACCATCTTTGCGGCGATCCTGCTGGGTGAACCCACCGGCCGGGCGCGGTGGAGCGCGGTGGTGCTCGGTTTTGTCGGCGTGCTGTTGGTCGTCCAGCCTGGCGGCAGCGGCTTTGACAGCAGCCACCTCACCGGCGCGCTGGTTGCACTTGGCGGCGCAGTGATGACCGCGCTGATCACCATTGCTGTGCGCGACCTCGGCCGTACTGAAACGGCTGTGTCCATTGTCTTTTGGTTCAGTTTCCTGTCACTGATCCCGCTGGGCCTGGCGCTGCCGTTCGTCGTTCAATCGCACAGCCCGGCCGAGTGGGGCTTGCTCGTCCTGCTCGGCCTGTCGGGTGCCATCGTCCAAATGTGCCTCACCGGCGCGCTGCGCCTTGCGCCGGTGTCGGTCGTCATCCCGATGGATTACTCAAGCCTGCTATGGGCCATCGCGTTCGGCTGGTGGTTCTTCGGCACGCTTCCCGCCGCCTCGACCTGGCTCGGCGCGCCGATCATCATCGCTAGCGGCCTGTTCATCGCATGGCGCGAACATGTCAAAGCCGTGGCGCGCGCGAAGGAGGTTGCCGCATGACCAATAAGCCCACCCTGTACCACTGCGCCGAGGCGCGCAGCCTGCGCTGCCTGTGGGCCGCCGAAGAAGTGGGGCTCAACATTGACGTCACCACCCTCCCCTTCCCCCCGCGCGCTTTCGCGCCAGAGTATAAGGCGGTGAACCCGCTCGCGACCGTCCCCGGCTGGGTCGAGAATGGCCAGCTAATGACCGAATCCGTCGCCATCTGCGAGCGTATCGCGGTGGGAACTCCTTTGGAAGTCCGCGCGGATGAGACTGACTTTTGGGCCTATCGCAACTGGCTGCACCGCGCCGATGCGACGCTCACCTTCCCGCTCGCCATCATGCTGCGCTACACCCGCGTCGAGGCCCCTGAACGCCGTTTGGGGCAAGCCGTCGACGACTACCGCGCCTTCTTCGGGGGCCGCGCGCGCAGCATCGAAAATGCGCTAGGTGACGGCCGCGATTGGCTCGTCGCGGGCCGCTTCACCATCGCCGACATCGCCATCGCCTACGCCGCGTTCCTCGCCACGCGGGTCGGCGCGGGTGAGGAGTTGGGCGATGCGACCAAGGTCTGGCTGGAGCGTTGCATGGCGCGTCCCGCTTTTGTGCGGGCCAGAGCGCGCCAGATTTAAACCCCCAGCAGCAGTTTCGCCATAATCCCGCGTTGAATCTCGTTCGACCCGCCGTAAATCGAGGCCGCGCGCCCGTTAAAGTAGCGCGGGCATGCCAGCATCGCGTCCGCCGAACCAACGCCTGCCACATTGCTCCCCGATTGGCGCGCAGCAAGCTGGTCGGGCGCGGCATAGGGGCCAGCGATCTCCACCGCCAATTCCTGCAATCTTTGCTGGGACTCCGTCCCCTGCACCTTAAGCAGCGAGGACATCGGCCCCGGATTCCCGCCACCGGCCATCAAGGCAAAGACCCGCGCCTCCAACGCCCCGATCGCATCAATCTCCATCGCCAGCTCTGCCAAGCGGCGCGCCACCCCGCCGTTCAGCAAGCCATCACGCTCAGCCGCTGCCTGCAACCGGGCCAATGTCCCGTGCAAGCCAGTCGCATAGGCCCCGGCCCGTTCAAACTCGAGCAGATATTTGGCCACGCCCCAACCCGCGCCTTCCTGACCCAATCGTCCCGCTACCGGCACCCGGGCGTTGTCGAAAAACACCTGATTGAAATCATGGTCGCCCGACAGCGCATAGATTGGCCGGACGGTAATCCCCGGCGTGTCCATGGGAAGGAGCAAAAAGGTGATGCCCTGTTGCGGCCGATCACCACGCTCGGTCCGCACCAGCGCGAACATGTGCGTCGCATAATGCGCATGTGTCGTCCAAATCTTGGATCCGTTCAGAACATAGTCCGCGCCATCACGGTCGGCCTGCAACGCCAGACTGGCCAAATCCGACCCCGACTGCGGCTCCGAGTAACCCTGGCACCAATAATCATCGCCCGACAGCAGCCGCGGCAGATAATGCGCCTTTTGCTCGGGCGTCCCAAAGCGCATGATGCACGGCGCGACCATGCGAAGGCCCATAGGCGACAGCGAGGGCGCCCCCGCTGCGACACATTCGGCATCGAAAATGCGCCGCTGCGTGTCGTCCCAGCCTGGCCCGCCATATTCGGCCGGCCATAGCGGCGCGGCCCAGCCGCGCCGGTTTAGTATACGTTGCCAGTCGAGCACATGCGGCATGTCGGTAAAAACACTTGTTGCCCGCGCAGCGGCAGCGCGCAACGTGTCCGTCAGATTCGCCGCGAGCCATTCCCGCACCTCGGCACGAAAGGCGGAATGGTCCACGCTCAATTTACCTGCCGGTCCATCCCCTCCCAATAGGGTGCGCGCAGATCCTTGCGCAGAATTTTGCCCGAAGCATTGCGCGGCAGCGCCTCGATCACATCGATCGACTTCGGCACTTTGAACCCGGCGACCTTCGCCCGCGCCCATTCAATCACGCTGTCCGCATCGATCGTCTCACCTGGCTTGGGTACGCACACCGCCTTCACGGCCTCGCCCCATTTCGGGTCGGGCACGCCGATGACGGCGACTTCCTGCACCTGCGGATGGCCGTAAATCGCACTCTCCACCTCAGCCGGATAGACATTTTCGCCGCCGGTGATGATCATGTCTTTCACCCGGTCGTGGATGTACAGATAGCCGTCAGCGTCGAGATAACCGGCATCGCCCGTCGCGATCCATCCATCATCGGTCATCGTCCGCCGCGTCGCATCGGGCAGGTTCCAGTACCCGATCATATTGTTGGTCGAG
This sequence comes from Sphingopyxis sp., assembly GCA_012035435.1. Next base: position 11,713 of record JAAUPH010000010.1, read on the forward strand.
CGCGTCCACACCTCGCCCACTTCACCGGCGCCCAGCACCGCGCCGCCATCGCCGATGATCTTCAGTTCGACCCCGGGCAGCGGCTTGCCCGCCGATCGCATGCGATCATTGCCATTGGGGTCATGATCCTCCGGCGGGAGCATACAGATGGTCCCGGTCGTCTCGGTCATGCCGTAAGCCTGCATGAATTGCGCGCCGAACATCTGCACCGCCTGGCGCAGCAGTTCCAGCGGGATTGGCGCCGCACCGTAAATCACATATTTGAGACGGCTATAGTCCACACTGGCGCAGCGCGGGTGCAGCAACAGCATATGGAGCGCGGCGGGCACGATGAAGAAGCGTGTCACCCCGCCCTTCTCAACCGCGTCGAACACCCCGTCGGGCGTAAATTCGGGCAGAATCACGCCCGGCAACCCTGCCGACAGCGCCATCACGCCCAGCCCGGTGCCACCAATATGCGCGCAAGGCATGGCGACCAGTACCGCCTCATCATCGTCCCACTGCTGATAGGGCAGCTGCGCATCGGCTGATGACCGGCGCAGCCCGAACAGGTTCGTGTTCGACAGCACCGCGCCCTTTGGGTTGCCCGTCGTGCCAGATGTGTAAAGTTGGAGCACCGCATCATCCGGCCCCGCCCCCTCAAAATCACCGCGCGGACTAGCGGCAATCCAGGCGCGCGTATCCGCCGCCGTCATCATGTGCCGCACGCCGGGCACCTCACCCGCAAGCGCGGCCGGCGCATCGTCGAATCCGTCGCCCAGGAACAAGATCTGTGCGCCCGTGTCGTTGATGATATAGGCCCATTCGGGCGGGGCGAGCCGCCAGCCGACCGGCACCATCACCACCCCCATGCGCGCGGCAGCGAAGAAGAGCGTGAAATACAGCGCGCTATTCTTGCCTAGCCACGCCACCCGATCGCCCTTACCCAGCCCCAGCGCCGTCAGCCCGCCGCAAATGCGCGCGCTATGCTCTTCCAGCTCGGCATAGCTTTGCACAGCATCGCCTTCGCGCAGCGCAGCAGTGCCGGGGCGCTCGCCGGCCCAGTGGCGGATAAATTCATCGAAAGTGGCAAGATTGTCGGCGGACACGGTCTTCTCCCAACGTGGCGGCGTTTTCGCCTGCCTTGGCGGCAAAGGTTACGCGATTGGACCGCGCTTGCAACGGCGAATTGGGGGCAGGTGCGCGCGCGTCATTCGACCAACCGCTGACCGCAACCGGCAAGCTGCGACGGCGATGCTTGCTGTGTCCCTCCCAAGCGCCTAGTGATTTCATCTCTTTCACTTTTCCGGGGCCGCTATTCATGTTTCGTCGAACGCTTATCGCCGCCGCGCTGGTGCTTCCCATGACCGTTGCCGCCCCGTCCGCGCTGGCGCAGGACCAGGCCGAAGCCGCCGATACGCGCGAGATTGTCGTCACGGGTCGCTCGCTTAAGGAAACCGCCGACGTGCTCGCATCCTGTCTGGCGCGCAAATGCCCGCCAGATGAGGATGTCGCGGCCTCGCTGGCCCATGCGGAAAATCTCTTCATCGGCGGCGATTATGACAATGCCCGCACAACACTGCTCCGCTCGATCAGCCGTAACCGCAAACATGGGACAGCTTATCCCGTGCAAGTATCGGACCTGTTCCGCGCCAACAGCCGGATTGCCCAGCATATGGGTGAGGCCAAGAATTTCCAGCTGTCGGTGCTGGACATGCGCGACACGCTTAAGAAAGGCGTCGGCGAGGATGACCCCCGCACGCTGGTGGCGCAGATTGAAGTTGGCGACAGCCGCGCGAAACTGGGCTTTCCTGACGAGGCCGAACGCATTTACGGTGACGTGGAAAAGCGTGCGATTGCGCTGAGCCAGCCGCGGGTAGCGATGTTCGCCCGGCTGCGCGCTGCGATGCTCAATCATACCCAGGCCGAAGAGCTCAACCAGCCGCAGGAAAAGAAGGAAGCCCGGGCACAGCTGGAGAATATCATCAAAAACCCGCTGCCCGGCGCCACCGAATTCAGCCTGGCCGCACGGGTCATTCTGCGCGCGCCGACCGTAAGGACGGTCGCACCGACACCACCGCCGATATCGTCCGCGAATTTTCGGAGGCGGGCGGCGCAACCCGTCCCGTCCTGCTGTTCAGCGAGCCGATCAAGCGTATCGACATGACGAGCAACGCTGGTGACGGCCAAGCGCCCGGCAACACGACATCGCGTCTCACCTCGCTTGAAACCAGCGATCAGTGGGCCGATGTCGGTTTCTGGGTCAATCCCGACGGCCGCGTGTCCGACGTCGAAATATTGCGCGGCAAAGGTTCAAAAGGCTGGCTCAAGCCCGTCTTCGAACATTTGAGCGGTCGCATCTATGCCCCGCTCAAGAAGGAGGGCAACGATGGCGTCCCCGGCTTTTATATGGTCGAACGCTACACGCTCACCGCGCGCTTTGTGAACGACACCACCGGCAGCCGCATTCGCCGCCGCGAAGCCACCCCGCGGATCGAACGCATCGACATCACGCCGGAGGATTATACCCCGCCGGCCGAGGTCGCGACCGCAACCGCGGGGCGGTAGACCAGCATTATATTATTCGCAGGCATCTCTGCCCGCCGCGTCATCGTCAATCCGCGCCCCGCAGCCGCCGCGCTCACATCGCGCACGTTGCGCAGCCCCCAGTCTGCATACCGGGCGCGCAGGCTCGCGTCAAAATCGATATTGCTCGGCGCGGTTGGCACATCATCCTCGATAAAGGGGCCATAGAGGATCAGCGGCGCGCCTGCGCTCAACAATCGCCCCGCCCCCGCCATCAGCCCGAGCGTCGCCGCCCACGGGCTGATATGCACCATGTTAATGCACAGCAGCGCATCAGCCTGCCCCACCGGCCACAATTTCGCTGCGGCATCAAGCATCACCGGCGCGCGTACGTTGCCTAGCGCCGCCTCGTCGCGCCACGCCTTGGTCGACGTTAGCGCCGCCGGGTCGGGATCGCTTGGCTGCCAATCGAGCTTTGGAAAGTGCGCCGCGAAATGCACGACATGCTCACCAGACCCGCTGGCAATTTCGAGCACCAGCCCGGTTACCGGCAGTTCCTCTGCCAGCACCGCCGCAATCGCACCCCGGTTGCGCAGCGTCGCGGGTGCATGGCGCTTGGCCTCAGCGCCCGCCTCACCCGGCACCCATGGTCCGCTGCTCATCGCACCCGGCGATTTTTCGCCCGCGCCGCCGGTTCGCGCAGTATCAGCCAAATCAGCAGGCCTACCGGCCCGGCCATCAATGTCGCAAACAGCACCGGCACCTGCGCGACGCGCGAAAAACCCTTGTTGTCCGCATCGCGCGCAATCCACAGCCCGGTGAACAGATCAAACGCCAGATAATGGGTCCAGCCGATGACGATGCCGGCGTCGCTGGCGAACAGCTTGCGAATACCCGGAATGTCATAGGTGAAGGACGCCGCCCCGCCCCCGTCACCCGCCGCGCCGATCATCAGCATGGCAAAGCATATGACATAGATCAGGCATAGCAATCCGATGCCCAGATACATGACAATCGACATCAACGCGGGCTTGCGCGGTGCAAACCACAGGATCAGCCAACCGATCAGCGCAATCCCGTTGGTCAGCGAAAAGACCATGTCCCAGCCCATGTCGGCGCTCCCCCTATTCTGCCGCCTCCGGCAATGCCGCCTCACGCCACGTTAGCACAGGTTTGCGCGCCGCCAGCGTTTCGTCAAGCCGCGCGCGCGGGGCGAAGTGCGGTGCGGCCTTGAGCGCCGGATCACCCTGCTTTGTGCGCCGTGCGACGCTCGCCAATGCGCCGATGAATTGATCGAGCGCAGCCTTGCTCTCGGTCTCGGTCGGTTCGACCAGCATCGCGCCGTGGACAACGAGCGGGAAGAACACCGTCATCGGGTGGAACCCTTCGTCGATCAGCCCCTTGGCAACATCGAGAGTCGAAAAGCCATCGGGGAAGCCATCGTCGCTAAACAGCGCCTCATGCATGCACGGCCCCGACGCCGCGAACGGTGCATCGAGCACGCCTTCCAGACTGCGCAGCACATAATTGGCGTTGAGCACTGCATCCTCGGCCACCTGCCGCAGCCCATCGGCGCCGTGGCTCATGATATATGCCAGCGCGCGGGTGAACATGCCCATCTGGCCATGAAAAGCGGTCATGCGGCCAAAGGTTTTCGGGTGCATTTCGCCCGCCGATTCCTCTTCGACCAGCTTGAAACTGCCATCGGGCATTTTAGCGACATAAGGGATCGGCCCAAAGGGGGCGAGCGCTTCGGACAGCACCACCGGCCCCGACCCCGGCCCGCCACCACCATGCGGCGTGCTGAAGGTTTTATGCAGGTTGATGTGCATCGCATCGATGCCGAGATCGCCGGGACGCACCCGGCCGACAATGGCATTAAAGTTCGCGCCGTCGCAATAGACATAGCCGCCCGCCGCATGCACCGCGTCCGAAATCCGCTTCATATCGCGCTCGAACAGGCCGCAAGTGTTAGGGTTGGTGATCATCACCCCGGCCACGTCCGGCCCCAGTCGCGCCTCCAGCGCCGCCAGATCGACGCGGCCTTCGGGAGTTGCCGGGATATTCTCGACCCGGAAACCGGCAAAGGCCGCAGTTGCGGGGTTGGTCCCGTGCGCGCTTTCGGGCACCAGCACCACCTGCCGATCCTCACCGCGCGCCTCCAGCGCTGCCTTGATGCACAGCATCCCGCACAGCTCGCCATGCGCGCCCGCCTTGGGCGACATCGCCACGCCGTACATGCCAGTGAGGTCGATCAGCCAGAATGCCAGCTCATTGATCACCTGCAACGCGCCCTGCACCGTTTCCTGCGGCTGCATCGGGTGAACGTCGGCGAAGCCCGCCATCCGCGCGACCTTTTCATTCAGCCGCGGGTTGTGCTTCATCGTGCAACTGCCGAGCGGGAACAGCCCCAAATCGATGGCGTAATTTTGCCGCGACAAACGCGTGTAGTGCCGCACCGTTTCGGGTTCCGACAGGCCGGGGAGGCCGATGGGGGTGTCGCGACTCAGGCCAGCAAGAAAGTCCGCCTCCCGCTTGCGGGAGGGGTTAGGGGTGGGTGAGTCGGTTGTTGATGCCACTGGCTCACCCCCAGCCCCTCCCGCAAGCGGCGCGGGCGCAATATCCACCCCGCACGTCTCGGTTGTGCCGATTTCAAAGATCAATGCCTCTTCCAGCATCAATGCGCGGTTGCCGGTTGTCGTGGTTGGCGCAGCGCCGCCGTTGTTTGCCGCCAGTTCGGGACGCCAGCCGCTGGGGTTCAGGCTGCTCATGCCGCATCTCCTTCGGCCAAAATCTCGGTCAGCGCGGTTACCAGCGCATCCATGTCTTCATCGCTCACGACCTCCGTCACCGCGACCAGCAGACCATTAGCCAGTTGCGGCTGATCGGCATAAAGCCGCCCCAACGATACCCCGCCCAGTACGCCGCGCGCCGCCATGCGATGCACCACATCGCGCGCAGCGATGGGAAGCTCGAGCGCGAATTCATTGAAAAAGCCGTCGTTGATCAGGCGCACGCCGGGAATTGCCCCCAGCCGCTCGGCCAACTGCACCGCGCGTGCATGATTGAGCGCGGCAAGATCGCGCAGGCCGCGTTCGCCGAGCAACGTCATATGAACGCTGAATGCCAGCGCGCACAGCCCGCTGTTGGTACAGATATTGCTGGTCGCCTTTTCGCGCCGAATATGCTGCTCGCGCGTGGACAGCGTTAGCACATAACCGCGCAGGCCATTTGCATCGACCGTCTGGCCGCAAAGCCGCCCCGGCATTTGGCGCACATATTTTTCTTTGGCGGCGAACAGCCCGACATAAGGCCCGCCAAATTGCAGTCCGACGCCGATCGACTGGCCTTCGCCCACCACAATGTCCGCGCCCATCTCACCCGGCGATTTGATCGCGCCCAGAGCGACCGGCTCGGTCACCACCGCGACCAGCAATGCGCCTTTGGCATGCGCGGCCGCCGCCAGCGGCGCCAGACGCCGATGCGGCCCAAAATATCCGGATATTGCACCACCACGCAGCTCGTCGCCGCGTCAATCTGCGCCATCAGGGCATCCAGGCCCATATCCGCGTCAAGCACGGGCAAGGCGGTTTCAAGCACGTCGCCCGTGAACCGCGCCATGCTCGTTGCGACGCTCACATAATGCGGATGCAGCCCGCTGCTCAACAGAGCGCGTGACCGCTTTGTCACCCGCCCCGCCATGCTGATCGCTTCCCAACAGGCGGTCGATCCGTCATACATCGACGCATTGGCGACATCGCAGCCCAGCAGCCGCGCCACTTGCGTCTGAAATTCAAACAGCATCTGCAGCGTGCCCTGCGCAATTTCGGGCTGATAGGGCGTGTAAGCGGTGAGGAACTCGCCGCGCTGGATCAAATGATCGACGCTCGCAGGCACATGATGTTTGTAGGCGCCCGCGCCCAGGAAAAAGGGATGATGCGACGCCGCCATATTCTTGCGCGCCATACCGCTGAAATGTCGCTCGACCGCCATTTCGGTTGCATGCATCGGCAGCCCCGCGATGGGGCCATCGAGCCGCGCTTCGGCAGGCACATCGATGAACAAATCGTCAATGCTGTCCGCACCAATAGTGGCGAGCATCGCCTGCCGATCCGACGGCGTGAGGGGAAGGTACCGCATGATAATCTCCAAACGCCCTCCCCTTCAGGGAGGGGCTTTTTTTACAGATCCGCGACAAACGCCTTATACGCCGCAGCATCCATCAACCCATCAAGCTGCCCCGCATCACTCAGCGTCATACGGAAGAACCAGCCCTCACCCTCCGGATCATTGTTTACCAATGACGGATCATCGCCGAGCGCGGCGTTGCCCTCGGTCACCGTGCCGTCGACCGGCGCATAGACGTCCGATGCGGCCTTGACCGATTCCACCACCGCAGCATCGCCGCCCTTGGTCACCACTGCGCCGGTATCGGGCACTTCGACGAACACAATGTCACCGAGCTGGCTTTGTGCGAAGTCGGTGATGCCGACGGTCGCGATATCGCCGTCGACGTCGATCCATTCATGCTCTTCGGTAAAATAACGCGGCATTGCTTCAGCCTTTCTTGCGAACATAACGGTGGGGAACAAAGGGCATGGCGGCGACCGTCACGGGCACACGCTTGCCGCGCACTTCCGCTTCCAGCGCCGTGCCGACGGCCAGATGCGACGCAGCGACATAGCCCATGGCGATGGGAGCGCCGACCGTAGGCGCAAAACCGCCCGACGTGACGCTGCCAACCTCAACGTCGCCCGAATATAAGATCGCACCTTCGCGCACCGGCATTTTGCCCTCAACGGCCAGGCCAACCAATTTGCGAGCGGGGCCTTCGGCCAATGCGCGCAAAATCCGCGCCGCACCGGGAAAGCCGCCCTCGGCCCGGCGACGTTTCGAAATGGCAAAGCTGGCATTGGCCTCAACCGGGTCAACCCCGGGGTCCATATCATGCCCATAGAGCGGCAAGCCCGCCTCCAGCCGCAGCGAATCCCGCGCGCCCAGCCCGATCGGCTTCACTTCTGCCTGCGCGCACAGCGCATTGGCGAAACGCTCGGCCACATCTGCATTCAACGAGATTTCAAAGCCATCCTCGCCAGTATAGCCCGACCGACTGATCCACAGCGGTTCCTCACCCCACAAATACATCGCCGCCGTCATGAAGGTCAGCCGCTCGACCCCCGGCACGACCCGCGCCAGCGCATCGACCGCGCGGGGGCCCTGCAATGCCAGCAGCGCACGGTCATCGAGATGGTTCATGGTAATATTATCGGGCAGAGATTCGCGCAGATAGGCGATGTCATCCCACTTTACCGCGCCATTGACGACCAGATAATATCCGGTCGGCGTCCGCGTGATCATAAGATCATCGAGGATCCCGCCGTCCTCGGCTAGCAAAAGCGAATAGCGCATCCGCCCTTCGACCAGAGCGGAAATATCGCCGGGCACCAAAATTTCCAGCGCTTCAGCAACGCCCACGCCATCATCTTCGCCGCTGACGATGAGCTGGCCCATGTGCGACACATCGAACAGCCCCGCATGCGCGCGGGTCCACAGATGCTCAGCCATGATGCCTTCATATTGGATAGGCATCGCATAGCCGGCGAAGGGCACCATGCGCGCGTCCTTGGCCCGGTGCCAGTCCCCCAGCACCAGTTCCTCTGGCGCCTGCTCTTCGGGCGGCGCATCTTCTTGTGTGTCGCTATGGCTCACGCCCATTACCTCCGCATCCAAAGGGTACACAGCAAAGCTCCGCCTGTCGGCGCGTTCACTGCCCCCTCTGTCACGGAACCTGAGAGCTTTCCCTCACGTAGCGCGAGGTTACCCCTTCGGTGGCCCCCGCCGAAACCAGGGCGCTTTCCAGAGCGTCGCTATCAACCCACGCGGTCCTTTTGCCTGAGAGATTCCGGGGCGGTTGCTCCTTCGGCGGCCGGTTTTCCGTCTGCTCAAATCGAACCGCCAGCAAAGCTGGAAATGATTTGAGAGCGAATCCGGCCCTCTCCCGCGCTGTCAGCGACTGTACAGGCCTTGGCCCGCGCGCCCGATCGAGTCAATCGGCGAGTGCGCGGATCGCGTCATGTTCATGGATATGCGCGCCCCGTACCGCCCGCCTCCACCAGCGCGACAATCGCGCGCGCCACCGCTCTGTGCGGCAATCGAGCGATAGCGGCGCAGCCCTCCCTGCAGCAGCCGAG
>JAAUPH010000367.1 GCA_012035435.1 Sphingopyxis sp.
ATAGTGAATATGCGTGACTTTAGTGACCTTTCAATTTTTTGATCAAAAACCGCGCACTGATCGATTTTCTCGATAAGTGCGGTGCCCCGCAAAAGGGTTCGCAGTGGGGCAACCGGGCGGCCTCACATTTGTGCCTGACACAGAATCAAGAAACCGACCGCCGCAGGAGAGAGACATGGCCGAACATCTGCAAAACTATATCGACGGCAAATGGACCGACAGCATCCGGCGGCACCCGGCATTGAGGTGATCAATCCGGGCCACCGAAGAAGCCTGCACCGTCGATCAACTTTGGGAACCGCCGCCGATGTCGACTGCCGCGGTCACCGCGCGCGCGCGCTTTCCCGGCTTTTTCGCAAACCAGCGTCGAGGACCGCATCGCCTTGCTCGGCCGGATTGCCGAGGAATATAAGAAGCGGATGGGTGATATTGCCCAATCGATCAGCACCGAAATGGGCGCCCCGATCAGTTTTGCGTCGATGGCGCAGGCTCCTGCCGGGCTCGGCCATTTCCTCTCCGCCACCCGCGCGCTCAAGGATTTCGCATTCGAAGAGGATGTCGGCGGCGCGCGCGCGTCCATGAGGCAATGGGCGTCGTTGGGCCTCGATCACCCCGTGGAACTGGCCCGATCAACCAGATCACGGCCAAGGTCGCGCCCTGCATTGCGGCGGGCAACACCATGGTCCTCAAACCATCTGAGGAATGCCCGACCAACGCCGTGATCCTCGCCGAGATCATGGAGGCCGCTGGCGTGCCGCCGGGCGTGTTCAATCTGGTACAGGGCGATGGCCCCGGGTTGGCGCTGCTATCGCCGCGCATCCCGACATCGACATGGTCAGCTTTACCGGGTCGACCCGCGCCGGAATTGCGGTGGCACAGGCCGCCGCGCCTTCGGTCAAGAAAGTGCATCAGGAACTGGGCGGCAAGGCCCCCAATCTGGTGCTCGAAGGGGCCGACCTCGGCGCTGTCCTGCCGCCGACGGTGCAGGGCGTGCTCGCCAATACCGGGCAAAGCTGTATCGCGCCGACCCGCATCCTCGTCCATTCGAGCCAGAAGGCCGCTGCCGAAGCGACCGTGACCGCAATCATGGCCGCAACCGAGGTGAACACGCCGGACAAGGAGGGGATGCACATCGGCCCGGTGGTCAACAAGACCCAGTTCGACAAGATTCAGGAGTTGATCCAGTCGGCCATCGACGAGGGCGCGACCCTGCTCCACGGTGGCCCCGGCCTGCCCGACACGGTCAATCGCGGCTATTATATCCGCCCGACGGCTCTATCGGACGTCACGCCCGCCATGCGCATCTATCGCGAAGAGACATTCGGCCCGGTGGCGACAATCAGCAGCTATGCCGATACGGCCGAAGCCGTCACCATTCTTGAAACGGCCATGCAACGAGCCGCGGCGTTGGGCGATGTCGTTGAGCCGGCCAGCCGCCTTGGGATCGACCTCCCAGATCATCTGACAAGGTGTAAGGTCATTCGTTAGGCGTGCGACGCTCCATTTCTTCCATCTTAGGAGCGCATTTCTCAATCATTCCTTGTATTTGGACTACTTCGTCTTGCCTGAACGCTTTATTTTGCTTGAAAGCTCCCTAATCAGTTTAGAATATGATTTAATTCCTAAGGGAACAATCATGCATGCAAAAAAATTGATGATACAAATAGGCTTGCCACTATTAAAGAGCGAATCAATAATATAGGTTCGCTAAACGGTTCTTTTACATTCCATAAATGTGAAAATTCTATTTTTTATAATAATTTAATTGTAATCGATAGCTATCTCCCATCTATCTTATCAAAAGCAATATTCTTGTCCTGTGTTTCAGGTGAGGAAAATATAAAGAACCTTGTGGAAAACCTCACAAAAGAGAATTCTTTGGGCTACCAATTATGTGTACAACCAGCCGTATTATGAACATAAAGTGAAACGATTTTTAGTGGAACTTGCAAATGGAATGAATGGTGTTGATGTTTGGACTGGCCAGATAAGTTCATATAATCATTTAGGATTTCCCCCCTCTCCAAACAACACCTATAATCCCAACGAATTCGAGAATTACCTACTAAACAACACCAAACTTGAAACAGCAAGTAGCACAAGACACGGTTTGGCCAAATTTATCAACAAGATGGTGCGCTCTTTTTCAATCTTAATCTACAAATACGATTTATTCGGTAGTAAAAAATAGCCCATGTCATTCACCATAAAACTCCCCGTTTTCGAAGGCCCGTTCGACCTCCTGCTGTTCTTTATCGAACGCGACGAACTGGACATCTACAACATCCCGATCGCCCAGATCACGGATGAGTTCCTGGCCTATATCCGCGATATGGAGGCCATGAACATCGACCTTGCCTCGGAGTTTATCGTAGTGGCGGCTACCCTCATGCGCATCAAGGCCAAGATGCTTCTGCCCCGCAAGCAAATCGACGACGATGGCAACGAAATTGACCCCCGCGCCGAACTCGTGGATCGCCTGTTGGAGTACAAAAAATACAAAGGCACCCTCGACGACCTGCGGCGTATGGAAGAAGTGCGGGCCTTCATGAACCCGCGTGGCTACGCCGAGATCGAGATGCAGCAACTGGCCGAACAGGCCATCACCGATGGCGGCTACGAAAGTGTTAGTTTGTACAAACTCTTGCGCGTGTTCGAGCGCGTCATGGCCCGCCTCCATGCCGTCGAGACACCGCTCCCCGACGCCAAGCCCGAGCTCAAGGGCTTGGCGCAGCAGATCATTCCCGAGCGGAGCGCCGGCGATCTGGCGCAAGTTGAACGGCGCATCCGAGCCCCAGCCCTTCAGCCGCGCGAAGATGGCCACCGTGACCATCATCAGCGCCGTCATCAGCACGCCTGGCAGGATGCCGGCGAGGAAGAGCGAGCCGATGGAGACATTGGCCATCATGCCGTAGATCACGAAGGGCAGCGATGGCGGGATGATCGGCCCCAGCGTGGCGGAGGCGGCGGTGACGCCGACCGCGACCTCGACCGGGTAGCCATGATCCTTCATCGCCTTGATCTCGATGGTGCCGATGCCGGCAGCGTCCGCCACCGCGGTGCCCGACATGCCCGAGAAGATCACCGAGCCGATGATGTTGACCTGCGCCAGCCCGCCGCGCATCCAGCCCACCAGCGCCACGGCGAAGGCATAGATGCGCCCCGTCACGCCGGCGATGTTCATCAGATTGCCGGCGAGGATGAAGAAGGGCACCGCGAGAAGCGGGAAGCTCTCTACCCCCGCGATCATGCGCTGCGCCACGATCACGTCCGGCGCCGTGCCATAGACCGCGAGATAGGCGAGCGAGGCCGTGGCCATGGAGACAGCGACAGGAACGCCGAGGATCATGAGCAGCAGGAAGCCGCCGATCAGGATGATCATGGCCTGGCCCCC
>JAAUPH010000368.1 GCA_012035435.1 Sphingopyxis sp.
GGCCGCGCCGACGCCGAACTGATCCACGGCAGCGTTTCCCCGGCCGAAGCCGCCGATCTTCACGCGGACGGCGTCGCCGCGCTACCCCTGCTCGTCCCCTTCGTTCCCCCTGAGCAAGCGAATTGACGCGCGCCCGCACGCCTCGCTAAAGCGGCAACCGCGTGTGCCCGTAGCTCAGCAGGATAGAGCATCGGATTCCTAATCCGGAGGCCGAGGTTCGAATCCTCTCGGGCACACCATCCAACCAGCGCGCGGCTTAGAGCGTGATGAGAAGAAGTTTGTGCACCGCGACGATCAATCGCGCAATGCGCTGCGGCTTTGGTATTTCGTCAACAATTTCTGTCTACGGTGACCGCAATTGCCGGAGACGCGTTGCCGTGATCGAAGTCGAAGTTCAAAACGAGACCAGTCAGAGCCAGGAAAAGCTGCGCTTTGCGGCTGTTCCGCGCATTGGCGAGGGGATTCGTCTGCTCGATGCCAACGGCTTTTGGTCGTCCTTTGACGTCGTGGATGTCTGGTATCAAAAAGCGGAATATGGTGAGATTTGGACGCCCTATTTGCATGTTCGCAAAACGGTAGGCGACACCGGTGCGACGCTCGCTCGGCAGCAGGAGCCTCTCGCATTCACAAGCTGATCAAACGCACGGGCTTGCCACTACCAGCGGATGCTATCGGACGGGCAGCAATTCCTGCGGCCGACGCGGCGGCTCCGGCGCCCGTTGCGTCGCCGCAAGCCGCGGCAATTCCACGGTCGCGTCAGTGTTTGATCGTCGACGACTCGCGCGTGGTGCGCAGTATTTCGCGCCAAATTGTGGAAAGCCTGGGCTATTCGGTGATTGAGGCGGAGAATGGTCAGGAAGCCCTGGCACGCTGCCGGTCCGAGATGCCGGATCTCATCTTGCTCGATTGGGATATGCCCGTGATGACGGGGCTGGAGTTCATCACGCATCTGCGCGCCGTGGACACGCTGCACCGGGCCAAAGCCGTATTTTGTACGAGCAAGAATGAAACTAGCGACATCGTCAAGGGCATCGCCGCCGGCGCGGACGAATATGTGACCAAGCCTTTCACCGAAGCCTCGCTGAGGGCCAAGCTGGAACGGATTGGGGCGATCTGATGACACCGCAAGCCCTGAGCTTGTCGGAAGGGCGTCCTACGACATGACTCAAGGCGGCTGGACGCCCTCCGACAAGCTCAGGGTTACGGTCCATGCTTCGACCTTCGCCTGATAGATTTTGAACAGAGTTTAGCCGCGGCCCCGACCGCACCAAAACAACGAAGGGCCGTCCCTGCGGACGACCCTTCCATTGTCTAGCCATATTCGGCAAATCAGCTGAGGATAGTCCCCATGCTAGAGGTCATTCCCAGTTTCGCCGCATGCGGCACGGGACAATGAGACATTGGACCACCTCCTTTCGCTTGTTGAACCTGATGCTGAATATGGGCGCAATTGCGCTGCAATCAAGCGGTTAATTTCGCCGCCGTGCGTGCAACGCGTTCACCCAGATAGCGGGCACCGTCGAGTTCTGTTTCGCTGGGCTGGCGGCTGCCGTCGCCATTGGCGATAGTGGTCGCGCCATAAGGAGCGCCGCCCGTAACCTCGTCATTGCGCATCTGTCCGGCAAAGCCATAGTCGAGGCCGACGATGGTCATCCCGAAATGCATCAGATTGGTGATGATCGAAAAGAGTGTCGTTTCCTGCCCGCCATGCTGGGTTGCGGTGCTGGTGAAAGCAGCGCCGACCTTGCCATGGAGCTCGCCGCGCATCCACACGCCGCCAGCGCGGTCCCAAAAGGCCGCCATCTGGCTCGACATGCGGCCGAAACGCGTGCCGGTGCCGACGATGATCGCGTCATAGTCCTTGAGTTCTTCGATGGTGGCAATCGGCGCGGCCTGATCGAGCTTGAAGCGCGAGGCACGCGCAACCTCATCAGGGGCAGTTTCGGGGACGCGCTTGATAACAGCTTCGCCGCCCGCGCGGCGGACACCGTCGGCAATGGCCTCGGCCATCGTCTCGATATGACCATAAGAGGAGTAATATAGGATCAGGGTTTTGGTCATCGTCATTTCCTTTCAGGCGGGGAAGGGTCGGCGCGGGATCGCAGGGGGAGGGGGAGAGCGGCGATCCCGCGCCTAGGGGGTTAGAGACTGTCGACCAGCACCAGCTCAGCATCGTCCAATGCGTCAATGGTGATGACGTCCACATCGCGGATTGCCGCGCCGTCGCGTTCGTTCAACACGCTTCCGTTCACCCGCACCTGACCCTTGGCAGGGACCAGATAGGCGTGGCGGCCTGCGGCCAGGTCGTAGGCGAGCGTCTCACCGGCTGTCACGGTCGCGCCGGACACGCGGGCGTTGGCGCGGATGGGCAGGGTATCGTCACCCGCCATCCCGCTGGCCAGCGTCACGAACCGGCCCGTGCGATCGGCCTTGGGGAAGGCGCGCTGGCCCCAGCCCGGCTCGCCGCCGACACGATCCGGCATGATCCAGATCTGAAAGATGCGGGTGTCGTCATCCTCCAGATTAAACTCGCTGTGCGTCACGCCGGTGCCTGCGCTCATCACCTGCACGTCGCCCGCCTCAGTGCGGCCGAGATTGCCCATGCTATCGCGGTGGGTGATCGCGCCTGAACGGACATAGGTGATGATCTCCATGTCGCGGTGGGGATGCGGGGGAAAACCGCTCTTGGCGGCAATTTTGTCGTCGTTCCAGACGCGCAAGGCGCCCCAACCCATGCGGGCTGGGTCGTGATAGCCAGCAAAGCTAAAATGGTGACGGGCGTCGAGCCAGCCATGATCCGCATGGCCCAGACTGTCGAAGGTGCGAACGTCAATCATGCGTCATTCCTGCATCGGCGGGGAAAGCGTATCCGCCGGAACAACGCTTATATGCGGGCTGGTGATCATTTCGATAATAGACTATATAGAAGAATATTATGTCCATTTGGAGTGTAATAAATGGCGCTGCCGGATTATGAGGGATGGGCGATGTATGCCGCGGTGGCCGATGCGGGTGGCTTTACAAGCGCCGCCACGGCGCTTGGCGTTCCTCCGCCTGCTGTGTCAAAGGCGGTCGCGCGGCTGGAGGCATCGCTTGGCCTCACGCTCTTTCATCGCACGACGCGCCGCGTCAGCTTGACGGAGGCCGGCCGCGCGCTCGCCGAACGGGCGGGCGGCGTGATCGATGCGCTGAACGAAAGCGAAGACGCTGTTCGAGATCTGCACACGGTGCTGAAGGAATCCGGGGCGCTCCCGGTGTCCCGGGGCGCTCGGCATCATCCGCCAGGTCGTCGCCGGAATGGCGGCCGCCCACAGCGCCGGCGTGGTCCACCGGGATCTGAAGCCGGCCAACATCATGCTCGAAGACGACCATGCCTACATCATGGACTTC
>JAAUPH010000369.1 GCA_012035435.1 Sphingopyxis sp.
GTAGCGCAGGCAAAAACGGCGGGAGCCAGCGTGCTGGAGTTACCTGTCAACGGCGGCAAGGGCGCGGCAGTCGCGGCGGGAGCCAAGGCGTTGCAGTCGCCTTACCTCTCCTTCTGGACGGTGACCTCGTGAACCTGAGCGCCGCGCACATCCATCAACTCCTCGAGCCAGTCCAGACCGGACGGGCGCAGACCACCGCCGGGTTGTTCAGTGGCGGCGGAGCATCACCGATTTCGGCAATCGCGCCACACCAACCTGGAGTGGTCAGCGTTGCATCCCGCGTCAGACGGTGCTGGACACCCCGAACCTCGAGATGCGCGGGTATGGCATCGAACTCGCCATCAACGATCAGATCGCCGCGCAAGGCTTGAAGCTCGAGTACGTGAATTTGCGCGGTTTGAGTCAAGTCTTGAAGGAACAGAAACGTGGGTTGCTGAACGGCATCGCGTGGCGCACGAAGGCTCACCCGGTAGCCTTTTCCGCTGCGTACCAGCAGCGCTACCGCACCCCCCGCATGACGCTGCGACAGTTCGTTCGCAAACGCAATATTGACGTCGCGGAACGAGTTTTCGACCAGCTTGACCGTCTCGGCCACGCGCGCGGTGGTGTAGAGACAATCGCCCTTCACAAAGCTGGTATAGAGCACCGCCGCCCGCTCTGCACAGGCAGCGGTAACGCCGCCGATCACCCGGTCATTGTGCACCAACTCGTTGACGATGCGCCCCGGCAAAACGCGCTCCGGGCAATAGGCAAGAGCGATGTCGGCTTCATCTTGGCTACCGTCGCAGGGCACCACGATGTCGGGCCGCAATTCGGCAATGATCTGCGCGACCCTTTCGGTGGTACCGACTGGTGAGGTACTCTCAACGATCACGCAGGCGCCGGGTAGGATCTTCGGTGCGATCGCCCGCGCAGCAGCTTCGACATAGGAGATGTCGGGCGTATTGCCCTCGCCTAGCGGAGTGGGGACGGCGATCATGTAAAAGCTTGCGGTCGGTACTTCGGTTGAAGCTACCAGCGTCTGCGCGGTGATTGCGTCATGCACCAGCTTGTCGAGATCGCGCTCCTCGATATGGACGCCCCCGGCATTCACTGTTTTAACCACCCGCGGCGACACATCGACGCCGCACACGCTCCAGCCATAGGAAGCGAGCAGTGCTGCGGTTGGCAAGCCGATATAGCCAAGCCCGATCACCGCGACCTGATGGTCGGGTGCGGGGTGCGAAAGAGCTTTTCGCCCCAGTGCGGCGGTGGCATCGAAAGGTGCGTTCATGCGGTCAAAGTCCCGGTGTTCCAGCCCGGGCAATGGCCGCAAAGCCCTTAAAATCGCGTTAGGCTTGCCAGATTTTTACCCTTTCCGCTGGAGAGACACGCTCCGCCAGACTCTCTGCGCATATGGCCACCTTACTGATGGCGCTCGGGCGGCGCGAAGCGACGCAGAACGGGGCTATCTCTGTGAAGGCATTGCCGATGCCCTCGCTGCATCAGTATAAAGGCAGAGCCCCTTCCCTTGCCGTGCTTTATCGCGACTGCTGGGTAGGGCGGAGGTGGTCAGCCCCTTGCTGCGTTGATCGAAATTGGAGTCTGGGCCATCGTGTGATTCGACTTCCTGGCATGCCTGCACCAGTGACGGACGTTTTCTGGAAGAGGCATGCCACGGATGGGAGGGCCGGTTGCCCCGGGCTTTTGCCAGGGCTTCAATTCGGGCAACCTGGCAAGTCTTGCCGCAGTCCGGCAAATCGCCGGGCGACGTCCATCCAAAGCTGTTTGCCGCCCTCGTTACCTTCTGCATCAAAGTGAAGAACCCGCTCCGCGATGAAGCGGTCGCCCTCGTCACCTTCCTCGCGGTCGATCCAGAGCGCCAAAGCCCATAGTTCACGTTCTCGCGTAACATTCATCGTGATCGCACCTTGCTGCGCTTGAATCCTGCATTGTGAGCGTCTGAGGACGCTAAACCCGATATGTTAGCCAGCTAAGCAACGATGGAGAAGGTGTGGCTCCGCCCTTCTCGTGGCATCGGTGCGTTTCGGTGAGCCCTTGACACCTTTTACCAATCCAATTGCTATGGCGCGGCGCACTACCTTGAAGACATAACCATTTCTATGATCGAAACTGACAAATGCAAAGGATTGCAAAGGTGTCAGATCAAAATTTCGGTTCCTGTTGTTGTCACGGTCCATATATTCGTCCATGTGATATTAATTCGACTTATATGGAAGAAAGGCTGTCATGACCGTTCCGCCGAACACCGTGTCTGAAACACTTATCGACCTCACGAGCGACATTGTCTCCGCTCATGTAAGCAACAACAATGTAGCGGTTAGCGACCTTCCACTTCTGATCAGCAGTGTCTACGAGGCGCTTGTCAATCTGGGCCAGGCTGCCCCGGCGGTTCAAGATCGCCAGGAGCCTGCGGTTTCTTTGCGCTCATCCGTAAAGCCCGACTATCTTGTTTGCCTTGAGGACGGCAAGAAGCTGACGATGCTGAAGCGCTACCTCCGCACCAATTTCGGCATGAGCCCTGAACAATATCGGGCGCGCTGGGGTTTGCCGCATGACTACCCGATGTCGCTCCCAACTATGCCGAGAAACGGCGTGTCCTTGCCATGCAAATCGGCCTCGGCCGCAAAAAGCTGCACCTGCCCGTGCACCTGTACCTGGACCGGCGAGGAAGAGTGCCAAGAGGGTGCAAGGCACACGCAGTGTTGAGAAGCCTGGTAGTTGAATCAAAAAAAGCAGTCGCGCTTTGTCCGAGGCCTCCTGGCGGCGTGCGGCTGACGCGGGCTCTCTGGGCAACGCTGGGTGATCGTTTCCTAGGCCGAGTGTCTTCCCTCTCCAGCGCGTTAGCAAAGCAGGGATCAGCTCTAGAGGGCCGTCGCGTCGGGCAGCGCAACAGCTCAGAGTCATCAGATACAGCGGGCGGTTTCATCGTGTTTGAAAGCGAGAAGGTTAGCAAGGATGTCATCGATCCGCTCAGTGCGCACGCCGAGCGGATCTTTGCAGAGCGGCAAGAGCGGCTTGGGGTAATCGCACCTGATCTCTTGGGCGAGCCAGGATGGGATATTCTCCTTTGTGCCTATATCGCCGGCCGCAAAGGAACTGCGTGCCTTGTCGATGAGGTGGCTGCTGCGATCGGAACTCATGCTTCGGCCACAAAGCGCTGGGTTCTCATCCTGCAAGAACGCGGGATGCTGGTCACCAAGCTCGACGCTTTCACGATCTCCATTGAGACCGAGTGTAAGCTCAGCAACCTGTTTCACGCGCAAATAGCGCAGGCAGCAAGTGCGCAGCAGAAACGCTAGTGATTCCTTGCGATAAAGCTTTGCCGTAACGCGCTGGACGGCCACGACCGTCTTTGTTTCTGGATTATCTGCTGTGTAGCGTCATG
>JAAUPH010000370.1 GCA_012035435.1 Sphingopyxis sp.
TGATCCTTTCCCCACATCACCGACCATTCCGAGGACTTTCGATGCCAAAGGCAGACGAGATCGACCTGCGCTATGCAGGACAGCCCAGTGTTGCCCCGGCCGACGGGCTGCGCAGCATGGTGTTCGACAAGGCACGCGACCTGCAGCTGCTGCTGACGAGCGTCGTCGCGATCGACCCGGACAGCGGCAGACTGGTTCGCGCGATCGATGTCGCCGCGCATGCAGGAACGGCTTTCGACGGACAGTATCTTTTCCAGATTGCCGAGGACCGTATCCAGAAGATCGATCCAGGAACCGGCGACGTGCTCTCGACGATCCCGGCGCTGCGCGACGTCTTTGTTCTGGTGCAAACCCATGCGGATCTGATCCGCGCTAAGAAGCCGAGCGTCAGTAAGAACAGCTGCGGCTATAACCTCTTTGGTCTTGCCGATGGGCTCGCGGATGGGCGGTTCGATCTGCCCAAATTGCTGGTGGGCAGCGAGGGGACCTTGGGTGTCGTGAGTGAAGCCAGGCTGTCACTCGTCGAGAAGCCGAAGGCCACGCTGACCGCGCTCATTCACCTTCGCCATCTCCAGGAAGTCGGCGAGGCGGTGCCGCATCTGCTCGCGTTGTCGCCGAGCGCCTTGGAAGTAATGGATGCCAACACGCTCGATCTGATCGGGCGGGCCAAGCATGGTGTGCCGGCTGAGGCGGCGGCGACATTACTGATTGAATTGGATGCCGATTCCTTCGAGGTAGATCTTCATGAGCGGGCCGAACAGATGGCGGCCGTCTGCCGTTCCTTCACGCTTGCGTCGGAGCTGACTCTGGCCTTCGACCCTGAACAGCGGGAACAGCTCTGGAAAGCGAGAAAAGCACTGTATCCGACACTCTATCGATTTGACCCGCAGAAGAAACCGATCAATTTTGTAGACGATGTGGTCGTGCGCGCAGAACGTATCAGTGAGCTGATCCATTACCTGGAACAGTTCTTTGAAGGGCAGCATGTGCCGGTGGCGATCTTCGGCCACATCGGAAACGGGAATGCCCATTGACGGTGCTAGGACGCGGCGTGCCCGTGCCCGTGCCGCCCCCCGTGCTGCCGCCGGGCACGGTGATAATGCGGCGATAGCGAATTGCATCGAAGGCAATTTCCAGACCTGTTTCCCCCGTAACATCGTTGAGCAGGACACGCCCCGCGCCGGGCACACCCTTCACGAGTTCAAAGATGCCGAGGGGAATCCACATATTGCGATAGCGCGACTGGTCGATCTCAACGGTGATTTCGGTAGTCGTGCCCTTGACGCCGTTGATTTTGAAGCGGGCGCGGCGGGTGGTGGCGTGGCGGGCCGAAACGAAGGTCGAGATTTCGTAGCGGCCTGATTCGGGGATGGTGGTCTTCCACTCGGCCCAGACTTTGCTCGTGGCTGGCTCGGTGGCTTTGTAGTAGACAGGCCAGCCCCATAAGCTCGTGAACGTCTGAAATTCGTTGCGGCCTGTGTACGTGCCGCTGCGAAAATTGGGGCTGCCGGGCGCGATAATGACCTCATCGGCGAAGTTATCAATCGAGCCGCCGGGGGTCTGGCCCGGATTGGTGACGATCACGGGCGTATTGACCGCGCCCCACTGTGAAATGACGCCATAGCGCCACCAGCTCAGGGAGCGATAGCCAAAGCGCTGTGTTGCCAGCGTATGTGCCGTGACCTGATCGTTGAGATCAGCGTCGGCTTGCAGGACCGGGATGATCGGTTTGCCATAAGCTTTCCAGGTGTCCGACATTTGCTTGAGCGCGTCTTCGGGGTTGGCGCGGAATGTCTTCCAATACACCTGGGGATGCACGCTGTTGATGAAGGGCAGCCATTCCTGCGGAAAGATGGTCTCGTAGTGCCAGGGGCGCGGGTCCACGCTCATGCCAATATGCACGCGCCCGCCCACCCGCTGCCGTATTTTGAGCATCAGGGGACGCACGCCCGCTTGCCCCGCCTGCCAGAAACCGTCATAGGGTTCAACATCAAGGATCATGGACTTCACGCCTGCGGTGGAGGCGGCCAGACTGATCAGATTGGCTTCGGCATCGGGGTAGAGGCCCGTTGGCACGCACCAGGCATGAAATTCAAGCCCGTTGGCGTTCAGAATTTGCACCCACCGCGCAATATCGGACGGGCCATTGATCGCCAGAGCGCTGCGGTCAAATTTGCCATCCAGTCTGCGCCATCGCTTGTCTTTACGAAGACCATCTTCACATTGGGCGCCCGCCGCTTGAGATTGGCGACATACTCCTCAATGGTTTTCTCAGGCAGGCTTTCGCCTTTCCAATGCCACACGGCGACTTTGCCATCGTAGGGGGTCTGGGTGTTGGTGGGGGGGCGTCGTGGCAACAGCGGTTTCAAATTTTGCCACGCTGCCCGCGACCCATCCTGACAGGCCGCGCTGCTCCACCCAATACCATTGATCGGCCGTGCGGGGAATTTGGGGTAATAAATGACGAGCGAGTTATCGCGCAGATCACCAATATCGGTGTACTGCGTGCCGGGGCCGTTGCGAAGATTGGCAAAGGCACTCGTCGTCTGAATGATGGCATTGACGCCTGTCCCGGCGTTCGTCGGTTTTGCTACAGCGGCTGGACTGCTCATTCAAGAACCTTCCTCAGCAAACGTGATTCCAACTTTCTAGCTCAGATGGTAGACTGAAACAGGATTTTGAGCAAAAGACGATTGAAAGAACGAGGGTGTTTATGGATGTGGGACAGATCGTGGGACAGTTCATCAATTCGATTCAGTGGGGAAGTATTGCGGATGTTGTTGGGATATTGGGGGCTATTTTTCATTTTTGGCTTGGCGGAATTTACGTGATGAAAAAGACGACAAAGTGAGGCCGTGATAATGTGTCTATCGAACGGTAGTCGTCAAAGACCATTCAAGCTTAAGCGGGCTGAATTGACAAGAGCCGAAATCCAGGGACGGCTTGGACAACTTCCCCTTGTGCCCCTAAAACTCGTTATGAAATTGGCTATCTTCAAACGGATGAATTTTACAAACAACTACGATCAAGTAAACAATGGGGCAAAAGAAGGAATTTTTACAATTCCTCTTGAAGACAATGAGTACAATCAATTCGACTGGGCAAGATTTGACCGTACAACATCCTAAATTCGCCCTTTGCGCCGCGCTAAAGTGTGTTATACTGGCTTCAAGTTCGGGGCATGGCGCAGCCTGGCTAGCGTGCTTGCATGGGGTGCAAGAGGTCGTGGGTTCAAATCCCGCTACCCCGACAAGAAAGCTCTCATAATAGTGAGAGCTTTTTTATGTTAAGTGGATACTCCTATCAAATCTTCTTCCTTGTTAAGCCTCGACTGTTAGCATCTTGGGATCATTAACGAACATGGAACGCTTTGGATACA
>JAAUPH010000371.1 GCA_012035435.1 Sphingopyxis sp.
CGCCTGTCGCCGATGCGCTGGCGGCGGCGGAGGCGGCGATTTTGGCGGGCGGGTTCGACAGCATCGATTATATCGCGCTGGCCGATGCGGTGACGCTCGAACGTTTGGATGCGTGGCGTGAACCGGCGCGGCTGCTGGCTGCAGCACGGATCGGGCGGACCCGACTGATCGATAATTGGCCGGTTGTTAACTAATAAAATTACTATAAATCAATATATTATATGATCGTCGCGGATTCCAGGCGCAATCGTTAACCTTTTGTTGACCACGAACGGCAAAATTCGCACCCACAGCCCGACTGTTCGGGCGCGGGGGGACGCCACATGGGCAATAGTTTGAAGAGCGCAGAATTTCTGATCGAAAGCCGCCTGGCCGATGCCGCGCGCGGCGACGCCGCAGCCTATTTTGATCTGGGCATCGCTTTCTCGACCGGCAGCGGCGGGGTCGATGTCGACATGATCCAGGCGCACAAATGGTTCAACCTCGCCGCGCTTGGCGGCAACCGCGAAGGCCAGCAATGCCGCGCGGATATCTCCAGCGAAATGAGCCGCGACGAAATCGCCGAAGCGCAGCGTCAGGCGCGCGCCTGGCTTGATGAAACCGCGCGCCGTCCCGCGATGCAGCGCTACGCGGCTTAAGCTTTGCGATAGGGCAAATGCTGGGCGAGCCAGTCGGCTTCGACCTCTTCGGCCCGGCGCTCGCGTTCCAGAAAATCGGCGACCGCGCGGCGGAAGCTCGGATCGGCGATAAGGTGCGCCGACCAAGTGGCGACCGGCGCATAGCCGCGCGCCAGCTTGTGTCCACCTTGCGCCCCGGCCTCGACCGATGTCAGGCCGCGCGCGATCGCAATGTCGATCGCCTGATAATAGCAAAGTTCGAAATGCAAAAAGGGGATGTCGCGCCGCGCCCCCCAATAGCGGCCATAGAGCGTGTCCGCGCCGACGAAGTGCATTGCCCCGGCTACCGCGGTGTCGCTGTCATAGGCCAGCGACATGATAATCCGATCGGCCATCGTTGCGGCCATCGCTGCAAAGGCGGCGCGGGTCAGATAGGGCTGGCCCCATTTGCGTGCGCCGGTGTCCTGATAAAAATACCACATTGCGTCCCAGTCGGCGGGCGTAAGCTCGGCGCCGCTGCGATTTTCGATTCGCAGGCCTTCACCCGCCCGTGCGCGTTCCTTCCTGAGCTGCTTGCGCCGCGCGGCGGTGAGCGTCGAGAGGAAATCATCGAAATCGCGGTAGCCGGGGTTGGCAAAGTGAAACTGAATGTCGCGGCGCGGCAGCCAGCCCGCGCTCACAAACAGCGGCAATTGATCCGGCGCTATAAAGGTCGCATGGGCCGATGACAGGTCGTTGCTTCGCACCACCGCCTCTGCCCCCTGCAGCAGCAAGGTCAGCGCATCATTGTCCCCGCCCAGCAGGCGCGGGCCTGGTACAGGGGTGAAGGGCACCGCAATTTGCAGCTTGGGATAATAATTGCCGCCCGCGCGCGCCCAGGCATCGGCCCAGCTATGGTCGAACACATATTCGCCCTGGCTGTGCCCCTTCACATAGGCGGGGGCGGCGGCGACCAGCGCGCCGCCTGCATCTTCGACGAGTAGCGGCGCAGGCTGCCAGCCGGTGCCCTGCCCGACGCTACCCGAGGTTTCGAGCAGCGACAGAAAGGCGTGGCTGACGAAAGGGTTGCCGCCATCATGCAGCGCATCCCACGCCGCTGCCGGAACGTCTGCAACGCCGTTGCCAATGCCCAGGGTGAGGGTCACGGGCGCCCTAACTCACTTCGTCATTCCCGCGAAGGCGGGAATCCATCTCCCGATGGTTCGATGATGAACTGGCAGGTGATGGACCCCCGCCTTCACGGGGGGTGACGAAGCTATCATAGGCCATGTGGGCTAGTCACCCTGCCGGGCGTACCGCGACGATGGCGTCAATTTCCACCGCCGCCGCGCGCGGCAGAACGGCGACGCCAACCGCGCTGCGGGCATGCTTACCCTTGTCGCCGAATACGGCTTCCATCAGCTCGGACGCACCATTGGCAACTTGCGGCTGGTCGGTGAAATCGGGGGTTGAATTGACGAAGACGCCCAGCTTCACAATGCGTTCAACGCGCGTGAAATCGCCGCCTAATGCGCCGCCAATCTGTGCGATCAGCATGATGGCGCAATTGCGCGCAGCGTCCTGGCCGTCGGCCAGATCGACATCCTCGCCCAGTCGTCCCGTGACCCAACTGCCATCCTCGCGGAAGGGCAGCTGTCCCGAAATGTGGAGCAGGCCGCCATGCTCGACCGTCGGCACATAGGCAGCGACCGGGGCGGCCGGGGCGGGCAGGCTGATACCCAGCGCGGCAAGGCGGGCGGAAACTTCGGTCATGATCAGTCCTTTCAGGCAGGTTCACTGGCCGGTGCGGGCGCACCGGTGCGCAGGCGTTCGGCAATCCAGTCATGCGCTGCCGCCCAATCGTCGATGCGGGCATGCGCTGCGCGGGCGGGCTTGATCTTGTCGGCGATCACCGGTTCGCCGACCATATGCAGCCGCCACACGTCGGGGGCATGTTCTGCAACCGATGCATGATGCTGTGCCAGATCGTCGATGAAGACCGCGACCGACGGCTTGCGTTCGGCGATCAGCGCGGCGACGGGTTCACCCTTGCCGCCGCGGCTGCCGATGACCGGGGCGTTAAGGCCAAGCGCAGTCAGTTGAGCGACGCGGCGCGCCTGATGCTCAGGCCCGACATTGGTGAGTACGACAATGTCGGCGATTTCCGCCAGTGCGGCCATCGCGGGCAGTGCTCCGGCGATGGGTGTTTGGGTCGGCATCTGGTACGTGAAAAAGGCGTCGAGCAGCGGCCATACCTCCAGCGCCTCCAGCGGCGTGCCGCATTCCTTGCGCTTGAGCGCGCCTGCAAAGCTGGCGTCCTCGATGCGAAACTCGATGCCATGTTCGGCGTCGACCCAGGCCGCGAACGGCACAACCATGTGCATCAGCACTTCGTCGCAGTCGGTGATGATCAGCGGGCGGGTCATGATGGTCCTTAGTTGGCGGCTTCATCGAATCGCGCCGCAGCTGCAGCAAGTGCGGCGGGGTCGCTATCGATGGCGTCGGCGCAGCTGACAAGGTCCGATTCGTTCGCCATCAGAAAACTCATGATGGCGCCGAGCGTTGCATCGAGGCCCTTGTCGTCCGGCGCATCGAGCGCCCGCATCAGGTCCGGGAGGCTCATGTGCACCAGATCAAGCCCGATGTGCCGGATCACTCATCCGACATGCCGTCGTCGGCCACCAACGAGCCTTGGGTCGCCAGGATCGGTACGACGTTGTCCCCCTCGAGCGAAGTGCACCAGGTCCCTCAGATTGGTCTCGAACCAAACGAAGTCGTCG
>JAAUPH010000372.1 GCA_012035435.1 Sphingopyxis sp.
GTTGTTTTTTTGTTCATAAGTACCAAGATAAAATAAGTCGATAGAATTGGGCAAAGGGATTTTTTTGCCAGACAATCCGTTTTTGAGGTATGACCAAATGAAAAGCAAGTAAACCTTGCTTTGAATGGCCGGAACCGCGTAACAGACGCAGTGCTATCCAACGAAAAAACGGCGCAGGCTGGCGGAAAAAGACCAAGTCCCAAATAGCGGTTTATTTGGCCTTGGCACTTAAATTAAATAGACTACCAAATTGCATAAAGGTTTAGAACGTGTTCGCGATTTTCTGCCGAACACGCGCTCTAAATTACACCACCCTCGGTGCCAATAACTTGTACAACACTGGCGTAACAATCCGCGACAGCAACGTAGAGGAGATAAGTCCTCCGATAAGTACCCATGCCAACGGCGAATAGAGCGGGTTGTGCTCAATGGCAATCGGGATAAGGCCACCAATGGCCGTGAGTGATGTAAGCAGGATGGGTACAAAACGGATCTCGCCGGCCTCCTGAATCGCATCATCGATACTTCGGCCTTCGGCGCGGAGTTGGTTGGTGAAATCAACGAGCAAAATCGAGTTCTTCACCTCGATACCCATAAGCGCGATAAGGCCTACCACTACTGTGAACGAAAATGGATAACCCGTAGCTAACAAGGCCAATACCGCACCGATGATACCCAATGGTATTACAGATAATACGATAAAGGTACTTTTGAAGGTCTTGAACTCCAGGATAAGTACGGCCAAAAGGCCAAATATCGTGATCACAATGATGGTACCCAAACCGCCGAATGAGCGCTCGGCACTCTCAGCCTCGCCCGCCACAACATAGCTGTAGCCAGGCGGGAAAGGCATTTCTTTCAGTTTTTCGCGCATTTCGGTGATGACCGCCGCCGGGAAATAACCGCTTTCGAGGAAAGCCGATACCGCCGTCATGCGATCCTTGTTATAGTGTTCGATGGAATTGGGCGAGGGCTTGAACTCGATATCAGCAATTTGGCTCAAAGGCACAGAAAAACCCGCCAAACTATTGATATACAACTGGTTGAACACATCCAAGTTGGGCTTGCTACCCGTTTTGGGCACACCAAGCACGATATTGTAGGCCAGCGCATCGGCATCGGCGATCAGGCGGTGGTCAATGAGTGGCAGCCGGTTCCGGAAGGTTTCGAACCGCTGCCACCATGCCACCTTCTCGGCCTCGTTGAGTTGATCAAGACCGCCGCCATCGACCACTCGGCCATCCCTCCGGTTTCGCCCGGAACGGCGCGGACCCTAGCCAACGAGACGACGCAAGGCAACAACCGAAGTTCCGGCCGGAAATGGCTTCTCCGGCCGAAAAGCGCCGCCTTTTCGTGCTGCCGCAGCTTCTGACCAACCTTGCCGACCAGATCGCGGTCGAAAAGGGCGAAGTCACCGCCGAAGTGACCGCCGCCCGCGCGCTGACCGCCGCACAATCGAAGAAACTTGCCGAGACGCTGAAAGCCCGCGTCGGCAAGACCGTGAAATTGAACACCACCGTCGATGAATCCCTTATCGGCGGTCTTGTCGTCAAGCTCGGCTCGACCATGATCGATACCTCGGTCAAGGCGAAGCTCGCGGCGCTCCAGAATGCAATGAAAGAGGTTGGGTGATGGGAATTCAAGCTGCCGAGATCTCTGCGATCCTGAAAGAGCAGATCAAGAATTTCGGCAAGGACGCCGAAGTGGCCGAAGTTGGCCGCGTGTTGTCGGTCGGTGATGGGATTGCCCGCGTGCATGGCCTGGACAACGTGCAGGCCGGCGAGATGGTCGAATTCCCCGGCGGCATCCGTGGCATGGCGCTGAACCTGGAAGTCGACAACGTCGGTATCGTGATCTTCGGGTCCGACCAGGACATCAAGGAAGGCGACACCGTCAAGCGCACCAAGTCTATCGTGGACGTGCCAGCGGGCAACGCGCTGCTGGGCCGGGTCGTGGACGGTCTGGGCAACCCGATCGACGGCAAGGGCCCGATTGCGGCCTCCGAACGCCGCGTGGCCGACGTGAAGGCCCCGGGCATCATTCCGCGGAAATCGGTGCACGAACCGATGGCGACCGGCCTGAAAGCCATTGACGCGATGATCCCGGTTGGCCGTGGCCAGCGCGAGTTGATCATCGGCGACCGTCAGACCGGCAAGACCGCGGTCGCGCTGGACACGATCCTGAACCAGAAAGCCTATAACGAGGCCGCTGGCGACGACGAATCGAAGAAGCTGTACTGCATCTATGTGGCCATCGGGCAGAAGCGGTCCACCGTCGCCCAGCTGGTGAAGAAGCTGGAAGAGACCGGCGCGATTGCCTACACCATCGTTGTGGCCGCCACCGCCTCGGACCCGGCCCCGATGCAGTTCCTGGCGCCCTATTCGGCAACCGCGATGGCCGAATTCTTCCGCGACAACGGCCGCCATGCGCTGATCATCTATGATGACCTGTCGAAGCAGGCCGTGGCTTACCGGCAGATGTCGCTGCTCCTCCGCCGTCCGCCGGGGCGTGAGGCTTATCCGGGCGACGTGTTCTATCTGCACAGCCGCCTTCTGGAGCGTTCGGCCAAGCTGAACGGCGATTTCGGCGCCGGGTCGCTGACCGCGCTGCCGATCATTGAAACCCAGGCGGGCGACGTGTCGGCCTATATCCCGACGAACGTGATCTCGATCACCGACGGGCAGATCTTCCTGGAAACGGAACTCTTTTACCAAGGCGTCCGTCCGGCTGTGAACACCGGTCTGTCGGTGTCGCGCGTCGGCTCCTCGGCCCAGACCAACGCGATGAAGTCGGTCGCGGGCAAGGTGAAGCTGGAACTGGCGCAGTACCGCGAGATGGCGGCCTTCGCGCAGTTCGGGTCGGACCTTGACGCTTCGACCCAGGCGCTGCTGAACCGCGGCGCGCGCCTGACCGAGTTGATGAAGCAAAAGCAGTACGCCCCGCTGACCAACGCAGAAATCGTTTGCGTGATCTTTGCCGGCACCAGCGGCTATCTGGACAAGATCGCTGTCAAGGACGTGGGCCGGTTCGAAGAGGGGCTGCTGAAGTATCTGCGGACCACCGGCAAGGCGCTTCTGGACGACATCACCAAGAACGACCGGAAGGTCGCCGGTGATCTGGAAAAGGCCATCCGCGCGCAGCTTGACGCTTTCGCCAAAGACTTCGTCTGAAGCGCCCTGAAGGAGTAGGCAGATGCCCAGCCTGAAGGACCTCAAGAACCGGATCGGAAGCGTCAAGAACACGCGGAAGATCACGAAGGCGATGCAGATGGTCGCCGCGGCCAAGCTGCGCCGTGCGCAAGAGGCTGCCGAAGCCGCCCGCCCGTTTGCAGAGCGGATGACCGCCGTCATGTCCGCCCTTGCGTCGGGCGTGGGC
>JAAUPH010000373.1 GCA_012035435.1 Sphingopyxis sp.
GCGATTTTTCCGGGGCAAGCGGGCTCTTTGCCTTCACCCTTACGGGCGCGGATGCCGCCGGGCGCGCGCGGTTCATTGACGCGCTGACGCATTTCGGAATTGGCTACAGCTGGGGCGGGTTTGAAAGCTTGGTGGTGACCGCCGACCCGGCGGCATTGCGGACAGCCAAGGCCTGGACCGACGCCGACCCGGTGGTGCGGCTGTCGATCGGGCTGGAGGATGTGGGCGATTTGATTGCGGATTTGGCGCGGGGGTTGGCGGCGGTTTAGACCGCGATTGACGTATCGCTTCCCAACAAACCGTCGTCACCCTCGCGAAGGCGGGGGTCCCACTGATACCCGCTCCCCGTTGAACCAGCAGGTGATGGATTCCCGCCTTCGCGGGAATGACGAAAGCCAGAAGCGGTCGTCTTAAAACCCAACCTCTTTCGCGCGCGCGACACAGTCCATAATAATCCGCTTGGCCTCGTCGGTATCGCCCCAGCCGTTCAGTTTGGCCCATTTGCCGGGCTCCAGATCTTTATAATGGGTAAAAAAATGCTCGATCTGTTGCAGCACGATCGGCGGCATATCCTTGTAGGTCTTCACGTCGGCATAATAAGGGAAGGTGGTGTTGACGGGGACGCATAGCAGTTTTTCGTCGCCGCCTTTGTCATCCTCCATCAGCAAGACGCCGATCGGGCGGCACTTGACGACCGCACCCGCGACAATCGGAGAGCGCGCGACAACGAGCGCGTCGAGTGGATCGCCATCTTCGCCGAGCGTGTGCGGGACAAAGCCATAATTGGCGGGGTAGCGCATTGGGGTGTGGAGGAAACGATCGACGAACAGCGCGCCCGATGCCTTGTCGAATTCATATTTCACCGGCTCGCCGCCGATGGGGACTTCGATCAGCACATTGAGGCTGTTGGGGACATCGTCGCCCGCGGGGATAAGGTCGATACGCATGGGAGTATTCCTTGTTGTGATTTTGGCGCGCTTTGCCACGCGGGGGCGGCGTCGTCCACCTTTGCCAAGCAGCGCAAAAGCGATTAGGCGCGCATCCGTTATGGCAAAAATCCAGACCCCTCAGCCGGTGCGCGGCACCCAGGACATGCTCGGCGATTTCGCGGACCGCTTCACCCATGTCGTCGAGACGTTCGAACGCGTGCGGCGGCTATACGGGTTCAAGCGCATTGAGGTGCCGGTGATCGAGCCGACCGCGGTGTTCGCGCGCTCGCTGGGGGAAACAACCGACGTCGTGTCGAAGGAAATGTACAGCTTCGACGATCGCGGCGGCGATTCGGTGACGCTGCGGCCCGAATTCACGGCCGGGATTGCGCGGGCATACATCACCAACGGGTGGCAGCAGCATGCGCCGCTGAAGGTGACGACGCACGGTCCGCTGTTCCGCTATGAGCGGCCGCAAAAGGGGCGCTATCGCCAGTTTCATCAGCTGGATGCCGAAGTGCTGGGCAGCGACAGCCCGCTCGCCGACGCCGAATTGCTGTGCTTCGCCGACCAGCTGCTCAGGGAATTGGGGATCGCCGAAGGCGTGACGCTCACGCTCAACACGCTGGGTGATGCGCCAAGCCGCGATGCGTGGCGCGCGGCGCTGGTCGAGCATTTCGCGTCGCACCGGGCGGACTTGTCGGAGGACAGCATCGCGCGGCTCGACAAAAACCCGATGCGGATACTGGACAGCAAAGATCCGCGCGACCGCCCGATTGCCGACAGCGCGCCCGATATTGATGCGTTTCTGACGGGTGAGGCGCAGGATTTTTTTGGCGCGGTGACCGCCGGGCTGAATGCGGCGGGCGTGGCATGGGAGCGCAACGCGCGGCTGGTGCGCGGGCTGGATTATTACCGCCACACCGCATTTGAATTCGTCACCGACCAGCTGGGCGCACAAGGCACCGTGCTCGGCGGCGGCCGTTACGACGGACTGGTCGAGGCGTTGGGCGGACCAGTGACGCCTGCGGTCGGCTGGGCCGCAGGGATTGAGCGGCTGGCGATGTTGGTGGGGGAGGTCCAAAGTGACGAGCTGCACGGTTGGTTCGTTGTCACTCCGAAGACAATAATTTTGGCGAGGGCGATCAGGGCAGTAAGGGCTTTGAAGAATTTGTCGAGACTTTTAGAACCGCTTGCGCTGCGCCTTTTTAAACAGGCCTCTGCCGGAGTGTATTAAGTAAGCGCAGCTTCAAAACGATTAAGACATAAGGGGCTTTTGCTTTTAAACATTATTTACCGATATTTGCGCCCTGTTTTGTAAACTTAAACTCATTAGCGTATCAGCGTTCCATTTCATAAACCGAATCCCAGACCTTTCCAACGGAGAGGCCCTCAAAGGCCAGAAGAGCCTTTTAAGATCAACGAAAGAATAACCGCCCAGCGGGTTCGTGTAGAAGAAGTACGCGTTGCGACGGTCGTAGACTCGGCCCGTGGTCATCTGCTTCCTCACGGACTTCGGCCTCCAGGACGACTTCGTCGGGACGTGCCACGGGGTTATGAAGCGGATCGCGCCCGAGTCGCAGATCATCGACCATCACTCACGGGATCCGGCGACGTCGATCCTGCAGGGCCTCAACCCGCAGCTCCGCCGTCACTTCGAGCAGACCCGTGAGCTCTCGCTCGCGGCGCGCGGCGCCTGCATCGTTCCCTTCGAGGCCACTGCCCCGATCGCGTACATCGCGCTCGGCGACATCCTCCAGGAGAAGTTCGGTCGCTTCAACCCGCAGGATCCGCCGAACGTCCAGAACGAGCGCGCGGACAAGATGAAGAAGTACCTCGCGGAGCGCGCGCAGTACGCGGTCATCGCGCACGAGATGGGTCACTCCTTCGCTCTCCGTCACAACTTCGTGTCGTCGTCCGACCCGTGGAACTTCCGCCCGCAGTACTGGCAGCTCCGCACGAACGACAAGAAGATCTCGTCCACCGCCTGCAAGGCCGATCCTTAAGGGTGCTTTACTTCTGAATACCATTGGCCAGGGTTTTTATATTTTGCTCCATAACATCCCAGGTATATTTTTTCTTCTCTTCTTATTTGTTTTGTTCGTCCGTTGTTTCCAGTTTGTGATCAATCGTTCTACAGTACATAACCACATAGATCAACAAATGATTATCTGTATGAGGAAAAACAAAAACCCCGATAATCTAAAGACGACTTTATAATCAGCAGTTATCTTACAAAATTTTTTTTTTCTTCGTTTCTTTTTCATCAGTATCAATTGGCAACAGCCACCAGCTGTTGACTGGAATGAGTAGGAGAGAGTGTCATTGATAAAACAAGAAAAAAATCGTTTTTATCCTCGTTTTTTTTCAATATATATGTTTTCATGTCATTTTGCATCCAGTATTTTATTGTAACAGCTTGATACT
>JAAUPH010000374.1 GCA_012035435.1 Sphingopyxis sp.
TCAAGACCATGTGTGACGCGAAACTATTTGAACGCCATGCCGACCCGCTGGATGGCCGCCGCATTTTTTATAGCGCTTTCCCCTGGGGCATCCAATGCAATGCTCACATATCTCGGGGAAGTGAAACGCGTTGTCGGCCAGTCTGTCTGATCGGGTCGTGATCCTAGTAAGCCAATGCTCGACACCGTTCTGTCGGCAGCAGTCATGACCAAAGATCTGAGCATCTCCAATAACCGGTTGATCGCAGCGGATTTGACTATGGATCGCGATTTTTGGGCTTTCGCGAGCCTATTATCGGCCTGATTGGGCCAATTCCCCGATCATTTCCTGTTTTTTGGAGGCACTTATGCAGCCACTGCCCTTCGTTTGTGGAACAGCAGTCGGCGGATATTTGTAGGCCAGATTGGCCAGCGCGATCTTGGCCTCGGCGCGCTTGATACCGATGGTGCGGATGAACAGGCCCATATGATGTTTCTCGTGCGCGAAGACATGTTCGACCAGGGCGCGGACCTTCGACTTCCTGCCGTTGCCTTCGATGTCCGTTCCGGCATCGGCCTGCCATTGGGCTTGCGTCGGTGGATCTGGCTGGTGCGGCCATGGCGTTTGAGCCAGGCTTCGTTGGCCTTTGAACGGTACGCGGTATCGGCCCAGACCTCAGAACCGCTATTGTCGCGCGTCACCACCTCGCGCAGCATCGCGCCATCGTGGCGGGCGGCGTGGGTCACCTTGAAGCTGCGGATGAAGCCGTGCGTGCGGTCGATGGCGATGTGGACTGTGCGTCTCCCCGTGCCCCCGGCACGGATCGATGCTCGCTGTAACCAAAGCTCGGGATTGCGATATCGCCCTGAACCGTGCCGTCGGGCTTGGCCTTGCCTTTGCTGAACTTGACCGTCCATCGCGCACTGACGTCCTTTTGCGCGGCTTTGGCAGGCTGATCGGGCCATATCTCGTCGGCTGTCTGGCCCCCCTTGATCGCCGCCTTCTCCGCATCGGTGTTGCGTTGCTTGGGTGCTGCCACCAACGTAGCGTCGACGATCTGCCCACCCATCGCCAGATAGCCATTGGTGCGCAGCCGGTGATCGAAGGCATCGAACAGCACCTGCAACGCGCCTGCATCGGTCAGCTTCTCGCGAAACAGACGGATCGTGTTGGCATCGGGTGTTGGTGCGCCAAGATCGAAGCCAAGGAAGCGAAGCCAGCTGAGACGGTCCCGGATCAGATATTCCATCCGCGCATCCGCCACGCTACTGCGCTCACCATGCCCCCGGCATGGCGTGCTCGCACGCTCTGCGCCGCAAGGATCAGCACCTTGAACATCGCCACCGGATCATAAGGTGGGCGTCGGCCCTTCGCACCATCCAAATAGCCCAGCGCGCCATCAAGGATCGGGCGGAACCCTTCAAAATCGATAACCCGGCCCAGTTCCTCCAGAGGATCGCCAAAAGCCGAAAGACGCTCCAAATGTTCCGACAATCCGAACAAGCCTGCCTGTTTCATCACCGTCTCCCGTCCGGAAACAGTGAATCATATGTGGACGACCCCCACTTACAAGGTCTCGAAGCAGATATTTTGATCGGATCGCTTGCGATCATATGTCCGGCCTCAGGGTGCAGTCGCACATGACCGCGGGCCAAGATGGTTTCCGCGACGCCTGTTCCAAACAAATCATCGACCTGCGATGGCCACTGATTCAACCGGAGTGTCAGGCGTTTCGGATCGATCGATCACACCATCTGTTCGCTCTCTTGCAAGTTCCAGCCTCAACTCAGCACGGTCGCTTCATCTGTGCTCCCCGTGCCGGGATGAACTCAATGCCGCGTTCGCTCATGCTGTCGCGGCGGATCGGGATTTATAGGGCTCGCCCGTAACCATCATTTTCCAGGCGATGCGCGCGACCTTGTTGGCCAGTGCCACGGCGACAAGCTTGGGCGGCTTGCGCTTGAGCAACTCCACAAGCCAGGAAGACGCATTATTGCCTCGTCCCATTCTCACCTGCCGCAGGAGAGCCGTTGCACCCTGTACCAACGTGCTTCGCAAAGCCGCGTCGCCGGCGCGGGTGATAGTCCCAGGCCTGGCCTTTCCGCCTGTCGAATGATCTCTAGGTGTAAGGCCAAGCCACGCAGCAAAATCACGGCCAGACCGGAACAGTTCGGGGGCCGGTGTCTTCATCATCAAAAGCCAAGCGCCGATTGGGCCCACGCCCGGTATCTGCGCGAGGCGACGGCTGCATTCGTCGCCGCGATGCCATGCCATGAGTCGCATCTCCACCTTCTCGATTTCCGACTGCATTTGTGAAAATTCCTGAGCATGGAGCGCGAACAGGTCGCGTGCCATTTCCGGCAGTGTCTCATCGACCGCAATCCGCTCGAGCAGTGGCACAATATGCCGCGTCCCCTTGGCGGCCGTCAGTCCAAACTCAACCGCATGTCCGCGGATCGCATTGGCAAGCTGCGTACGATTGCGAACCAAACGGTCGCGCATGCCGACCAACATCAGCGCCGCCTGCTGCTCGGCAGTCTTCACCGGCACGCTGCGCATCGTCGGACGGCTCATCGCTTCGCACAGCGCCTCGGCATCGGCGGCGTCATTCTTGCCACGTTTGACGTACGGCTTCACATATTGCGGGGGCAACATTTTCACCTCATGCCCTAACGACTGGAGTGCCCGCGCCCAGTAATGCGAGCCGCCCCACGCTTCGATCGCCACAACTGTCGGCGGTAGCTTGCCGAAAAAATCCACCATCTCTTTGCGCCGAAGCTTCTTGCGCAACACCGGCTCCTCAGCCGAATTCAACCCATGCAGCTGAAAGACATGCTTTGACCTATCCATTCCAATTCGCGTAATCTGTTCCACGGACGGCCTCCTCAATTGAGATCTAAAACAACCTCATTCTGGCACACTTCGATGCCGTTCGGGGGGCGTCCACCCCAACAAATCAACCCATCAAATGCGAGAGGTTTTTGGAGAGGCTCAGCTATGAGTTGCTGGTATTTGGCCTTGAGGTCTGGGTAGAAGCGCGCAGCGACAAGGGCTGGCATGTAGAGTGTTTGTCAGACGTTGGCCCGGCCCCCCTTGATGAAGCTTTTCCCCTCCACTGACCTGACTGTTGCATGACGGGAGTCAGGCCGGCGAGGGAAGCGGCCTGCTTGTTTGCGAGGCGTCCCAGTGCGGCTATGGTCGCGACGCGCTGGTTGGCAGTGAGGGTTCCGAGGCCGCCGATGCTGGCGAGGATTTGATGACGCCGCGCAAGGAGTGGGTCAGCGGAGATGATGCTCGCGATTGACGCCATTTGTATATTTCCAGATCGATTTCGACTGGATTGGTCCGCTGCGGCATCTGTGAGAGTAT